>JBCBEA010000834.1:0-1853 GCA_038529195.1 Cyanobacteria bacterium J06600_6 | reverse complement strand
CTTTCAGTTTATGTTAGTGAATTTCAAATTCTAACTAAATCTCTGTTGCCTCTCCCTGATAAATGGCATGGTTTAACCGATACAGAAAAACGCTATCGTCAGCGTTATGTCGATCTGATTGTTAACCCCCAGGTGAGACAGACCTTTCGGATTCGTGCCAAAATTACCGCAGCTATTCGCCGTTATCTCGAAACTAGAGACTTTCTGGAAATAGAAACTCCCGTTTTGCAAAGCGAGGCTGGAGGTGCTGAAGCTCGTCCGTTTGTTACGTACCACAATACTCTGGAGATGGATTTATATCTGCGTATTGCTACAGAGCTACATCTTAAAAGATTAATTGTGGGCGGTTTTGAGCGAGTTTTTGAAATGGGTCGTATTTTCCGCAACGAAGGAGTTTCGACTCGCCACAATCCTGAATTCACTTCGATTGAGGTATATCAAGCCTACGCTGACTATCACGACATGATGGCGCTGACGGAAACAATGATTAGCGATGTAGCACAAGAAGTACTCGGCACAACTAAAGTTAGCTATCAGGGAGAAGAGATAGACTTAGCTCCTCCCTGGCGTAGAGTCACTATGCACGAAGTTGTGCAAGATGCTACAGGAGTTGACTTTGCTCAGTTTGATGATTTTGAGGCAGCCAAGAGCGCAGCAAAAGACGCAGGAATTGAAGTTCCTGCCGACTGCCAAACTGTTGGGAAATTACTTAATGAAGCATTCGAGCAAAAGGTAGAAACTACTCTGACTCAGCCCACTTTTGTTGTGGATTATCCTGTAGAAATATCACCTTTAGCTAAACCTCATCGGGATAAGCCCGGATTAGTTGAGCGGTTTGAACTCTTTATGGTGGGTAGAGAAACTGCAAACAGTTTTTCGGAGTTGACTGATCCTTTGGATCAACGTCAGCGACTTGAAGCTCAGGCAGCTAAAAAAGCAGCAGGAGATCTCGAAGCTAACGACATAGATGAGGACTTCCTGGCAGCTTTAGAGTATGGGATGCCTCCTACTGGTGGCTTAGGAATTGGGATAGATCGCCTGGTAATGTTACTCACCGATTCTCCTAGCATCCGCGACGTAATTGCCTTCCCGCTGCTAAAAAATCAGAGTACAGCAATTAAAGACTTTGACTACGATCTTGCAAAGCGAACTCTACGGGTAACGTTTGGCAACGGTAGCGTTTATAAATATTCTGAAGTACCCGAAAAAATCTATAAAGAGCTAAAAGAAACAAGTTCAGTCGGACAGTACTTTAATTCTCAAATCAGAGATAAGTTTGGTTTTGATCGCGAAATCTAACCCTAAAAACCAGCAGAAAACCGATACTGATACCTTTTGAAGGTTAGTCAAATGAGAAAACAGTTATCCACAGCTCATTTATCTAATAATCAAAAGGTTTTTTGTTTCAATCAAGAAGAAGCAAATCTTTTGTCCGAGCAGGTATCGGGGTATTGAAGACAAAAGATTGGTATTGAGCCAGGAAATAGAGTTTCTGCATTTTTGATGTTGGTGCAAATGCGGAGCATGTCAGTCTCGAAAGTGACACCGCACATATATGCTCACCTGGGGAGAGGAGTATATTTAATAAAGCCAGCAGGCTACAGGATGAATTTTACCGTAGCGCAGGTTATTGCCAAGTTTAGAGGCTTAGAATGGGATATCAGTATCGCCAAAGAAATGTACCTCGTCGTCCCGATCGCGAGTTTAAAATCGGGAATGGACGTATTAGCGGTTATGGGTCGTTATTCTTCAGCAGCATGAGTTTAGCTGGGGTAATCGCCTATTTGTTTCCGGCTCAGATGACAACTCAGGAATTGAGAGCGGGTTATGATGCGGTCTTTCTTCAAGATGTG
>JBCBEA010000833.1:0-1854 GCA_038529195.1 Cyanobacteria bacterium J06600_6 | reverse complement strand
CAGAGAACAAGGCAGCACAATTCTTTTAGTTACTCACGACGATCGCATTCTTGATATTGCCGATCGCATTGTTCACATGGAAGATGGCAGATTGGTTAACAATTCTGTTGAAGAAGCAGCAGCATAGACCTTAATTGGAATCAATCTTAGCTAAAAAATATCAATTAATTCAAAAAATTACTACCGCAAATAAAGGAGTGAGGAGTGAACGGTTATACAAAAAAGCGGTTTGTTCGAGTCTTTAGCCTGGCTGTAATTTTTGCCACAGGCAATGCAACCATAGCTAATGCTAGAGAAATAGCCCAAAATTCCAATTTAGATATTATCAAATCCCCTCAGCAACCAATTACCAATACAGAAAAGCTCAACCCCAGTCCAAATCCTCTATCATTGCCGACTCAACCTGAAGAAGTTGAGGTTGATATTCAAGAGCCAATCACCTTACAACAAGCAATTGAACTATCCCTAAAGAATAATCGGGAAATACAAGAAGCCAGAATTCAAGTAGAGCGATCGCAGGCTGCTGTCCGAGAAGCTAAAGCAGGGCTTTTTCCCACTTTAGATCTTGGTAGCGGATTAAATTATGGCAACGATGCTTTCCTTGATGGTGCAACCGAACAAAGCATTGACGAGCGCGCAGAGGAATTACAGTCAGACAATCCCGATCTATCAGATGATGAAGCCAGAGACATAGCTGAAGATGATTTTATCAACACCAGCTCCAGCAGCTTTGAATTCAATACTGACTTGACCCTTAGCTACAACATCTATGATGGCGGTTTTCGGGGTGCAAATATTCGCTCTACTCAAAAAGAACTACGCACTGACGAGCTAAACTTAGAAATTGCGATCGAACAGGCTCGCTTTGAAACTTCCAGAGATTATTATAGTCTGCAAAATAATGATGCTCAGGTCGAGATTGAAAAGGCTGCGGTAGCGGATGCAACCCAAACTCTCAGAGATGCTCGACTGCTAGAAAGATCTGGTTTAGGAACAACATTTGAAGTTTTACAGGCAGAAGTAGAATTAGCCCAGGCGCAACAAAGACTAAACATTGCGATCGCCAATCAAAATATTGCTCGCCGACAGCTAGCCCAAACCTTAAGCGTGTCTCATGATGCGGATTTAGCTACTGCTGATGCTATTGAAGAGGCTGGAGTTTGGGAATTATCTTTACCAGAAAGTATTGTCACCGCATTCCAAAATCGCGCTGAATTAGAGCAGTTTTTACTCCAAAGAGAAATCAGCGAGGAGCAACGTCAGATCGCTCTATCTCAAACTAGACCGACAGTTAGTGCTTCGGCTAGCTATGGAGTAAATGACGATTTTGAAGATAATTTTGATATAAGCGACGGATATAGCGTGGGTCTAAATCTGCAATGGCGGCTATTTGATGGTGGTGCTGCTCGTGCAGGAGCAAGACAGTCAGAAAAAGATATTAAAATTGCCGAAACTCAGTTTGCCGATCAACGCAACCAAATTCGCTTTGCTGTGGAACAGGCTTTTTTTGGCTTGGAATCCAATCAGAAAAATATCGCTACAGCAACTCAAGAGGTGGAACTAGCAGAGGAAAGTTTACGTTTGGCTCGAATACGTTTTCAGGCTGGAGTAGGCACGCAAACCGATGTGATTGATGCCCAAACGGAGTTAACTACTGCTCGCGGAAATTTAGTGGCTTCGATTGTTGACTACAACCAATCTTATGTTGACTTAAAACGACAAGTTTCTAATGTCCCCGACAACAGTTTACAAGATTTGCCATAAGTGATTGCGCTGAAAAAACTTTAACTAGCAAAATGATTGATTTCTGAAAATTACCCATAGGAGTCAAGTTTGATGAGTAATACCAATATT
>JBCBEA010000832.1:0-1855 GCA_038529195.1 Cyanobacteria bacterium J06600_6 | reverse complement strand
ATTGGACAAACAGCTAGAGGATCGAACCTTCTTGGTAGGAGATGAATTTACCATTGCCGACATTGCTACTTATCCTTGGGCGAGAGCTTACTATTGGGCAAAGGTTTCTGTAGATGGCTTGAATAACCTTAAAGCTTGGTTTGACCGTATTGACGAAAGACCTGCTACTCAAAGGGCTTTAGAAAAACCCAAACCCGTACCTGCGTTTTTTGGTCGGGGTGATATTGAAACCACCATGGCTTCTAATGCAGCCCGATTTGAGAATAACTGATACATCAACTGCGATCGCTTGCTTCTTCTGTTCGGCGTTCATCATTGAATTTCCTGAACATTCATTACCAGTTGCTCCCAGTTACGTTGGTTTTCCAAATCGTTTTGCATACCCTTATCATCGGCAACTTGAAAACGCTTAACAGCAGGGGTTTTGCTGGTTGCTTGATAGAGCCAGTAAGCCTCCACCTTGAGGGCTTCCTCAATTGGCTTGTCAATAGATTCATAAACCGCCTGCTTACAGGCATTGATCGACTCTGCTGGGAATTTAGCAATACGCTTGGCTAGCTTTTCAACATAGGGACCTATTTCATCTGGTTCGAGTGCTTTGTTGATTGTGCCGTACGCTTCGGCTTCGTCCGCATCAAAGTCACGGGCGCTGAGGATAATTTCCAATGCCCGACCAAGTCCGACCTGACGCGCCATACGGGATGCACCACCGCCGCAGGGCAAGATACCCATGCCGACTTCCATCTGCATAAACTTAAATTTCCCCCGTGCTGCAAAACGCATATCACAAGCGAGTGCAAACTCATGACCGCCACCGCGTGCAAAGCCTTCGATTTTGGCAATGGTGGCTTGGGGTAACTTGCTGATGCGTTCTAAAACAGATTGCAGATCCAGCAACTTAGCTTCTTCGCGGGAGACGGCTTCCGTCGACATATCTTTTAATAGGTTTGTGTCGTAGTGGCAAACCCAGATTTCTGGATGGGCTGACTGGAAAACAACGACCTTAACTTCGCGATCGCGTTCCAGCAATATCGCAAGGCTATTTAGATCTGCTAGCATTTCCAGACCTTGAACATTAACTGGTGGATAGTCGAAGGTGACCCAAGCGATCGCATTTTCAGTCTCAACGTTGAAAGTAGTGAAATTGTCGTAGTTCATCCTATATCTCCTATTTGTTTCAATGAATTGGCGTAAATTCAGTTATGTCAGTAGTCTCGTTAGTTAGTTTTCAATAACGACCTTGCCCATCCCTTTTCCACTTTCCAAGCGAGCATGTGCCTGCCCAGCTTGTTCGAGGGAATAATGCACTTCATCAAGTACGGGCTTTAATCCACCTGACTCGACAATCTGAGCTATGCTCCGAAGAATTGACCCGTGTTGCGATCGTTTAAAGTTGTGCAGCATCGGAATGAGCATAAACACCACATGCAGTGACAACCCTTTGAAGTGAGCTAATGTTAAATCCAGCTCACACAGGGAAACAGTAGATGCCACTTGACCGTTAAGTGCTGCTGCTTGAAATGAATTAAGCATGTTGGCACCACCAACAGAATCGAACACTAAATCAAAACCAGCCCCATCTGTGTATTTGGAAACGTACTGTTCAACCGATTCTGTTTTGTAGTTGATGCCAGTTGCACCCAGTTGCTCGATTAGGGCTAACTGTTTATCACCACCCCCCGTAGAATAGACATCAGCACCAAAATGTTTTGCTAGTTGCAGAGCAACGTGACCAACGCCACCAGAGCCTCCATGTACGAGAACTTTCTGCCCTTGCTTGATGCCCGCACGAGTTAGACCTTCGTAAGCAGTAATAGCAACCAACGGTAAGGCAGCGGCTTCACGCATCGACAAG
>JBCBEA010000831.1:0-1857 GCA_038529195.1 Cyanobacteria bacterium J06600_6 | reverse complement strand
CATTGCCGCTTCTAAACGTAAGGTATCCCTCGCACCTAAACCGCAGGGAGTAACTCCCGACTGCTGTAAAGAATTCCATAGCTGCTTTGCTGCTTCAGGCTCTAGCATGATTTCAAAACCGTCTTCTCCTGTATAGCCAGTCCGAGCGATAAATGCCTCTGAATCGTTAATGGTAACGGTGCGGTGTTCAAACGCCTTGAGAGAGCTAAAATCTTCTGTTGCTAAGGATTGAAGAATTTCGACCGCTTGTGGTCCCTGGAGGGCGATTAAAGCCTGGGACTGAGATAGGTCGCTCATTTCTACCCCACTATCGGCTATTTGACTGAGAATCCAGTCTTTATCCTTATTTTTTGTGCCTGCGTTGACGATTACAATTGCCTGCTGTTTGCCGTCTTTTATGCCGCGATCGTAAAAAATAATGTCATCGATAATTCCTCCTTCTGGGTTGAGCAATACGGAATACATCGCCCGACCAGGCTTTAATCGGCTTAAATCGGAAGGCACAAGCTGTTGCCAGACATCAATTAGGCGATCGCCGGAAAAGGCAAACTTACCCATATGAGAAATATCAAACATGCCCGCTGATGAACGTACTGCCTGATGCTCTAGCTTGAGTCCCGAGAACTGTACTGGCATTTCCCAGCCAGAAAAAGCCGTAAATCTAGCTTTTTGTGATTTTGCTAGCTCATACAGAGGAGTGCGCAATAGATTCGACGATTTATCTGCCATGTTGGGTGTTCAATATTATTTCAGGAAATTGCAAAACAAGAGCTTATATTTGGCGTTGGTAAATCTAAGTATGATTTTTTGAACTCTCATATTCGACTCCCTTTAAAAAAAGCCTATAGCTTATGGCTTATAGCTTATAGCTACGAACAGAAACACTTTGTACGTCATACATCAAATCACCAACGCCCTTATATTTAATAGCTTAAAGCTTTGGGCTTCGAGAGAAAAATCGAATTAAGGTATTGAGATCGGGTATGATTTAATAATTGCGTAATATTTGTTTCAATAAGTTTTTGTTTGTTTATGTTTTGCTATTAGGTGACGTAGACTGCCTGGACTAGCTCTTGTAGCTATTTGGCTTAATTCTGAAACAGAAACCCCCGTTAATATTTTGTCAACTTATTTAGATTTATCAGGAGTGAATTAACATGGCAACTCTGAAAATTGTGGTTTACATCACCGTATTTTTCTTCCTCGGCTTATTTATCTTTGGTTTCCTTTCTGGAGATCCTTCCCGTAACCCTGGTGGTAGCGACGAATAATTTCTGTCAAGATTATCTAGACAAGAGAGGGAGTGTAGCCGTACAAACTCAGATCAGGGCAACAGCAGCTATTCGTTCGTAAGGATAAAGGATAAAAGATGAGGGATAAAAACCCACATTCTGGCAACCTGTCTTTACCGAAATAGATACCGCTGAATTGAAAAATAGCCCAAGTGTTTGTACGAAAAGCTAGAGCAACCCTCTTTTTTTTGTGTATCTATGGAATCAATTTTATTTAAAAATTTATTCAAAAATGTCAGAAAGAGAATTTTGGTATATCTGCAAGCAGAAAGATGGAACCTGCCAGATCAAACAGTTTGATGATGAAGCTAAAAAAAACCCAGAGCTAGAGCAGTGGGGTTCATATACTAGCAAACAAGAGGCGATCGCCAAGCGGATTGGTTTAATTCGAGCGGGAAAATGTCAGCCTCAATAGAAGCCACAAAGGACTTGTCCGCATGTAGGTAGAAAGATTCGCCTTATTAAGACGAAGAATAGATATTCTGTCTCACCACCGTCCATACTTTATATACGCAGGATTTGATTACTTTACAGCCTGGGGTTCACCTGATTTTCTTGCCTGAAT
>JBCBEA010000830.1:0-1861 GCA_038529195.1 Cyanobacteria bacterium J06600_6 | reverse complement strand
TTTTATCAAGAAGTCAGCCAGCCAGAGATAGATCTAGAAGCAGCATGTCTATACTTTTCTCAAGCAGAATATCCGAATCTAGATTTAGCTAAGTATGCAAATTTTCTCGATAATTGTGCTGCGGAAATCGAACTGAAATTACCTGTCGAACGTTATCCTTTGAAGGTAATTAAAACAATTAATCAACACCTGTTTGATACCTTAGGCTTTAGAGCCAACAAACACAACTACTACGATCCAGACAACAGCTTTTTAAATCAGGTAATTGATCGCAAGTTAGGTATTCCCATCAGTCTCTCGGTTATTTATCTAGCGATCGCCAAACGTCTCAACTTTTCTATGGTAGGCATCGGCATGCCAGGACATTTTTTAATTCGTCCAGAATTTGAAGGTGCGGGAATTTTTGTCGATCCTTTTCGTCGCGGTGAAATTCTTTTTGAAGCCGACTGTCAAACGAGACTGGATGAGGTTTATCAAAAACAGGTGACCCTAGACCCTAGCTGGCTGGCACCCGTTGATCACAAGCAGATTTTAGTAAGGATGCTAAATAATCTGAAATTTATCTATCTGCATCGTCGAGAAATAGATAAGGCTTTATCGACAATGAGCGCCATTCTGCAAATACATCCTGAAAAAACAGCTGAAATACGAGATCGAGGTCTACTTTACTACCAGCTAAACCGTTGGGATGAAGCTATTCTAGACCTAGAATATTACCTCAAGGTAGATCCTCACAGCGACGATGCGCCAATGATCGAAGTATTGCTAAGGAAAATGAATCGCGTGTCTTAGAGATTGTCGAGCAAAAAAACAAGATGTTTGTGGTTATACTGTCTCTAGCTATCAGCTATTGGCTTCAGAGAATTAGCATCTGGTAGCATCTCATATTCGCTCTTAGTAGCTCTTCTTCAGATGTATATTAGCGTCGTAATTCCTACCTACAATCGTTTGCCAATCCTCCAAAAGTGTCTTAGTGCTCTGGAAAAACAGGAGTTTACTAATAATATAGTTAGCGATTACGAAATTATTTTAGTTGATGATGGTTCGAGCGATCGCACCTTAGTTTGGTTAGCAGAAAATCGAGCTAATTTACCTCACGTAAAAGTTATCGAGCAAAATCATCAAGGTGCAGCAGCAGCCAGGAATCTTGGGGTAATTAATGCCGTTGGTGACACGATTATCTTTATTGATAGCGATTTAGTCGTCACCGAAACCTTTATTCAGTCTCATGCCAATGCTTTAAGCAAAAATGTAGTCGATTTACAAAGCGATCGCCTGTTTACCTATGGCGCAGTTATTAACACCAATAATTTTGATTCTCCAACTGCCGAACCCTATAAAATAACCGACTTTTCTGCTGCCTATTTTGCAACGGGTAACGTGGCGATTGCACGCAAATGGCTAGAGGAAGCGGGCTTGTTTGATACGGGTTTTCAACTCTATGGCTGGGAAGATTTAGAGTTGGGAGTAAGACTTAAAAAGCTGAATTTAAAGCTAATTAAATGCCCTGAAGCGAGGGGATATCATTGGCATCCTGCTTTTAGCCTGGAGCAAATTCCCCACATGATTGACCAGGAAATTCAGAGAGGAAAAATGGGTGTAGTTTTCTACGACAAACATCCTACCTTTGATGTGAAAATGATGATCCAAATGACAATTCTGCATCGTTTACTATGGGGAATATTATCAATAGGCGGAAGATTAAATGAGCGTACTCTCAAGCCTGTTTTGCAATGGTTAATTAAGCGTGGAAAACCTCAGCTAGCCGAACAGGTGGCGCGGATCTTTCTCAACTGGTATAACGTTCAAGGAGTTTATGCTGCCTATAATGAGAGCAAATAAGTCTCTTTGATCTTTTTCG
>JBCBEA010000829.1:0-1863 GCA_038529195.1 Cyanobacteria bacterium J06600_6 | reverse complement strand
TTGAGCCGCTTTATTATTTTCTTTGGCTTGACTGCATCATAATGCTAATTTCCGACCATCTGCTGCTCAACTACAAACGCTGTAACCGTCGCACCTTTCTCGAAGTATATGGAGATCCCCAAACTCGCGATCCTGAAAAAGATTTCTTAGTCAAGCTGAAGCGAGAAAACCAGACTCATATTCGTAACGTTATCGAGTCAAAAGCACTAACACCCCAACAGCCTCAAGCATCCCGTCGAGACTGGCAGCTAAACGCCCAGCAAACGGTTGAGCTAATGGAGCAGGGAGTAGACTGTATTATCAGGGGAACTCTCGAGGTAGATTATGGTCAATGGCGATCGCACATAGTCAAAAGCTACTTAGATCGGCAGATCGCTCAAGAGCATCCAGATTTCTTATCTAAAGTCGTTTTTACCGCTGCACCCAGCCTTTTGATCAGGCAGTCTGGAAAATCAATCTTTGGCAACTGGGAATATCTTCCCGTCAATATTAAACTAGGTCGCAAGCCAAAGCCAGAATACAAGCTAATTTCTGCTTTTCATGCCCATATCCTGGCAATTATCCAGCACAAAATTCCCGACCGTGCCCAGCTAATTCTCAAGGAACATAACTCCCACCACATCAACCTCAGTCACTGGCTCAACAAGATGCAGGAAACTGTAATTGACTGTCTTTCAATGTTGGCAAACCAAAATGAGCCAGAAGTGTTTATTTCCCGTCAACGCTGTAGCCTCTGTAGCTGGTATGGCTTTTGTCATGACGTCGCTAAATCTAGCGAACACCTATCCCTAGTTCCAGGGGTAACTCCCAAACGCTACGAGTATCTTCAGGCATTGGGTATTGAAACGGCAGAAACTTTGATGGATGTCCCCCAAGACATTTTGGCAGAAGCATTGGGTTTTGATACTGCAAACCAGCTCAAACAGCAAATAAACGCCATCCAGAGCGATCGCCCTGTCATTAGGGCTAGTTTTGACTTAATTGATACTCAGCCAATTCCTAGTGGAGCGATCGAACTATATTTTGATATTGAAGCCGAACCAGAACGACAGACAGACTATCTCCTAGGAGTGCTGCTAGTAGATCGAGTCAACAATACCGAAAAGTTTTATGCTTTCCTCGCCGAAAAGCTCGAAGATGAGGGCAAAATTTGGCAGGAATTTTTAGATTTTATTGCTCTCTATCCTGATGCTCCAATTTATCACTATTCAGAATACGAAGCCGATACGATCAAGCGTCTGGCTCGACTTTATAACACTCCCAGAGAACAAAAAAAAGAAGTTCTTGATCGGCTAGTCGATCTTCATTTTTGGGTTACCCAAGCTGCAATCTTTCCCGTCGAAAGCTATTCGCTTAAGGCGATCGCCAACTGGCTCGGATTTTATTGGCGGGAAACATCGGGCAGTGGCGACCAGTCTGTCTGCTGGTACGATCGCTGGCTCGCCACTCAAGATCGCACCGTACTCAACCTGATTCTGAGCTATAACGAAGATGACTGTCGGGCAACTCGGCATCTAAAAGATTGGCTTTTAGACTTTATGGAATATCAGCGCAATCAGCAGTTAGCTGCAATTAGCGAGTAGAGATTAGTCATAAATACTCAGGCAGAACTTTTAGTTTAAGCATACAATTTCAAGTTTTGTGAAGAAGTCTAACAATATCAGTAAAATCCTCATAAATCGCTTCTTTCTTGGGGGATCGTACGCTAGATTAGGTCTATAGATAAACAACATTTATGAAATTGATAAGTTGAGTTTATCTTTTAGCAGCTGTTCACAGATGGCGATCGCGTCTCAACGTGATTTTACATCGCTATTAAAACTAGATAAAACCTATGTTTCCAATTCTCTTGCTTGTTACAGC
>JBCBEA010000828.1:0-1877 GCA_038529195.1 Cyanobacteria bacterium J06600_6 | reverse complement strand
GTACAATCATGCTGTATTTGGCTCGATCCCGATTGCTCAACTATAATCTGCTAAAGCCAAATTATAATCTCCCTTTCTCATGAAGATAAGTCCTCGATTATTGTAAGCTTCTGCCATATTTGGATTGATTTCGATTGCTCGACTATAATCTTTTAAAGCTGATTCATAATTTTCTTGTTGTTCGTGCATCAATGCCCTTTGAGTATAGGCTGCTTCTGAATCAAGTTCATTCTCTTGTGCTTGAGCAGTTATAAAATAAGATTTTGCCTCTGCTACGACCGTTTCAGGTAAAACTATTAATGCAGAGATTAGTAATAGTATATTGAGCGATCTTAATAATTTCATAGTCCTGTTTCTCTTTTAAACAGCGATTAAAGTTTAATAAACATACATAGCATAATAAAGTTGCTAGGCGATCGCATTGACTAAAATTCCTTTTATAGCCTTATCTTGTGAATTTCCCTACAATCGTAGATATATAAAGAAAGTTTAAGTATCAGGGTATATGAGACGGATTGTTGCGATCTACACTGATTTATTTAATGCCTGTTCGACAAAACTATTAAGACTAAGATTTTTCTTCTTTGCCTCTATACTAATTTGACGATGTAATTCTGGAGAAATTCGTAGATTAAACTGACCAGAATAAGCTTTATCGGGTTCTTTTCCTTCTTGCTTGCAGTCTTCTAAATATTCATCAATAACTGCTTCAAAAGATTGTTGTAATTCATCTACTGTTTCTCCATCAAAGGAAATAACGTCTCTCGTATTTATTACTCTGCCAAAAAATAGGCGATCGACTTCATCGTATTCAATTACTGCTTCATATCCTTTATGTTCCATTTCCAAGTTTATTTCTGAATATAGGTTCTCCATAATCTTGTTCTAGCTTGTTTATAGTCTCTCCATTAAGAGAAAATCTAACTATTCTGGGATTGCCTAAATAAAATCTATAGTATCCCCCTAAATAATTGCTGACAGATATTCTGCGATAAGTAATATCAGACCAAGGTATCAATAATGCAGGAAAACGATCTAAAGGATCGATAGAGATACTGGGTTGAGAAAGAAAAAGCCCATCGTCAGAAACTCCTATTCCCAAGTTAGGGAAAGATGCACTGCCGCTTTTATTTTCTCTCGTAAATGATATACGTTGATTTTCTGTAACTAAGAATGTTTGAGGCAAGTTATTTTCTGTCTGGTATTTTTCTGCCAACTCTTGCCAAATGTCGGAGATAAACCAGTACAGCCCAAAGATACCAAAAAATAGAAAGACAATACCTCTAGTTAGCTCGAACATAATTTGTTTTTAGATCGCATTTGCTTAGGTAGAGTATAAAACTAATTTTTGCTTCAAGCTTACTACAAGATATCGTCGTCGCCTTTATCCCAGAATTTCCTTACAATCATAGGTATATATAAAGAAATTTTAAGCACAAGGTATATGAAACGGATTGTTGCGATCGCAGGATTTGAGTCTTTTAACGCTAATCTCTATCGTCAGGCGGGTGAAATGGCGATGGAACGCTGCGAGGGGTTAGAGGTAATCTTTTTTAGCGATCGCGATATTACGACTTCTCCTAGTGTGGTTGAGGCTGCGTTACAAACTGCCGATGTGTTTTTTGCCAGTCTGGTATTTGATTATGACCAGGTGATGTGGCTGCGGGAGAGAGTGCAAGATATTCCCATTCGGCTGGTGTTTGAGTCGGCTTTGGAATTGATTAGTCTGACACAGTTAGGTAAGTTTGTTATTGGCGATAAGCCCAAGGGAATGCCTAAGCCAGTTAAGTTTATCCTCAGTAAGTTTAGCAACGGTAAGGAAGAAGATAAGCTAGCAGGCTATATTAGCTTTTTGAAAACGGGACCCCAGTTACTTA
>JBCBEA010000827.1:0-1889 GCA_038529195.1 Cyanobacteria bacterium J06600_6 | reverse complement strand
TAAACTACTTCCACATATTCTTTAATATCATTAATTAGGGTTTGCTTATATTTACTTTATGTATTTTTGATGAAGTTCATACAATCTTCAATAAATAATCATTAAGTAGTCCTTGAGTATTTAACAGAGCTTAATATCAATAATTGTTTGTTCAGCTTTAAACAGTTAGTTGAATAGAGTAATTGTGCTTAGTCTGACAAGTTTAAACATGATGAATATCTTCAGCACGAGGAGCACATTTTGTTAAAGTACACGCAGCGTATTTTGTTGTGTCAAAAACGGAAGAGTATTAGTACATTTATTTAAAATAGAAATTATCGGCTAACATCAGATGTTATGTTTATATGTTGGCTATCTACTCGTTGCTGCTTCCCTGCTGAGGGGGTACGTTAATGACAGGAGAAATTACTAAATTAGAACGAGTACAGGTATAAAAATTAACTGTAACGACTATCTTGCTACCCTTCGTCTGCTAAATTAGCAACGCCATTAATCAATCATTCAAAGTTCTGAGGAACTAAAACTGTCAATGAGCTATTTAAAGTGGAATTTAAACCAAGATAAAGAAATTGATGTAGTCGATCCGACAGGAGACTTCTATATTATTGGCGATGAGGGAGAAATTGCCGAGAAATTTACTAATATCGATGTTTTTTTTGAAGTTCTAGTTGAAGGAGCAGAAAATATCAAAATAGGCAAAAGCGTTGTCATCGATCCGCAAGTCGAGCCAAACGAATTTCATTTTGATTATCAAGACAGAATCTTACAGATTACCTACGGAAGACAGCAGGTAACGATCTTAGATCGGAATAAATTTATAGCGGATGTTTACATAGCGGTAACAGAATTGCTAGAAATTCTAGATCGACAGTCCGAAAAAGAGCAGCAACCAAAACAAACTCTGCTTAAGCTACGAGAATATTCTATTTAAATTTGCTGATTTTAACTATTCAGTTTTTGACCTGCTTCAAACAAAGAAATAGGGGATTAATTAGCAGGATAATATACTTAATAAGTACTATCTACTTTTTTACTTTTAACTCAATATTGCTTTAACGCGATCGCTTAAAATTAAGGAGCAGTTAGAAATAATCTTCAGCAATAAATAATCTGCATTTTATGAAGTGTGCGATTGCTGGAAACTAATATAAATAATTGAAATAAAACCTATATTTTTAAATAGACTGTCTTTATCAAAAAAGCAGCTATAAGAATCAAATCTTGAGCTGCCTGTATAAAAATTGCTAGTTTTCGGCAGCCTGATCAGAGATTTTACGGACTTTTTCTGGTTTCGCTTAACTATCTGCTAACTAACAAAACTATCTGCAGGTGATTGTAGATAATTTTATGATGATTATTAGTGCCGATTGCAATTCTATTTGATAGACTTTTACTGATTAATAACGATATTAAGTCAAAGAGTACTTCGCACAATCTAAAAATCAGTAATTCTCATCCTTAAAAGACAAAAAACGCTTCCACGAAGCTAGTTAAAATACAAAGCAACCGTATATGTTAGACATAAAAGCTATCCTTGAATCCTTAAACGATCGCAATAGCAATACAGCTACTGCGCCGACAGTCAGCCAGGCAAAAAAAAAATTCTTGATGTAGAAGATGATTTCGACGGCGATCTAAAAGAGGCGATCTCTGCTGCGAAAGACGGTGACACAGTTCAGCTAGGTAATAAAACATACAAGACTGCTGGAATTGTTGTCGATAAAGACATTACTATTGCTGGTCAGAAGGGTTCGATCGTAGACGGCGAAGGAACTACCAACCCGATCTTTGATTTAACGGCAGATGCTTCTGGGGCAACACTTAGAGATTTAGAAATAACAGACGGTAATATTGGTATAAAAGCCTTTGGGGCGACGGATATCACTCTG
>JBCBEA010000826.1:0-1890 GCA_038529195.1 Cyanobacteria bacterium J06600_6 | reverse complement strand
GTTCTGCCTTGGCTTTCTAAATCTATCAAGAGATAATATTGATTAGTGTATTGAGAAAAAGTTCTAACTAAAGCAGTTAGTAATAAATCGTTTATTTGTGTGTTGTAGGCTTGACTAGAATCTTTCAGTAATGCTTGAGTATATTCTCTATTTAGAGTAATTACTACTTGTTTTTTTTCTAAGTTATCATTATCTAATTCCTTATCTATAGGTAGTGAATAATTGCTATACTTATTTTGTTTTAGCCAATAGTCAATGTTTGAGGTTGGCGAAACTTGCCCATAGGTTGTAAGATACCTCGACCATGATTGATAAGAAGTAGTTTTTGCTGGTAATTGAATTTCTCTGTCATTTAATATTTGCTGATATGCTGTCTGTAAGTCTTCTAAAAGAATCCGCCAGGAAATTCCATCAATTAATAAATGATGAATAATAATTAATAAGCGATCGCTTTCTTCTCCTAAATCGAAATAGGCAATTTTTATTAGTGTATCTTGAGTAATGTCTAAGCTAGATTGCAGGTGATCGCTTTCTTGCGCGATCTCTTTTCTCTGTTCCGATCCTGATAAATTGCTCAGATTTACCTGTTGTATGTCTATTGTGGGAACTATATCAGAATTGTACTGTGACCAGCCACTATCTGAAAAAGCAAATTCTATTCTTAGTGCGTCATGATGAATTAATAATTGTCGAGCAGCAGATTGCAATACTTCTAAATCTAAATCTTGTTTCGTTTCTAGTAATACGGACTGATTAAAATGATTTATATTAGCTAAGTTAAGCTCAAAAAACCATTTTTGAATGGGCGTAAGAGGAATTAAGCCAGTTACTAATCCTTGTTCTGCTGTACTACTAGTTTCAGTTGTAGCGACAGCAGCTAATTCTGCAATAGTTTGATTTTCAAATAACTGTTTAGGAGTTAGCTTGATACCTGCTTGATTGGCTTTAGCAATAATTTGAATCGCGAGAATTGAATCCCCACCCAAGCTAAAGAAATTGCTGCTGACACCTATATTTTCTAGATTAAGAATGTCTGACCAAATCTGGATTAATTTAATTTCAATATCTGTTTGAGGTTCAAGAGAGCTTTCTGATAACTGAGGCTGAATAATATCTCGTTCTAAAAGTGATTGGCGATTTATTTTTCCGTTGGCGGTTAAGGGAAAATATTTACAATTTATAAAAGCACTAGGAATTAAATAGTATGGTAATTTATCCTTTAAAGATTTACGCCAATCATACTCTTGTGTCGCATCTAAATCATGAGGAATAATATAAGCTACTAATTGTTTATTGACTCTATCGGTGTCCTTAACCAAAACAACATTATCTTTAACATTTTCTAGCTGATTTAAGGCTGCTTCTATTTCTCCTAATTCAACCCGAAAACCCCTAATTTTAACCTGAGTGTCAATACGCCCTAGATATTCGATTTTTCCCTTGTTTGAGTATCTAACGCGATCGCCTGTTTTGTAAAGTAAGGAAGCAGAGGGGGCAGGGGAAGATCTGTTAACTGGTGACTGTTGATATGCGAAGCGGTATCCTCTAGGACTGTTGACTGAAAAATGGTTGGGTATAAACTTCTCTGCGGTTAATTGGGGACGATTTAAATAACCTCTGGCTAAACCTGCACCCGCAATATATAGCTCTCCTGAGACTCCGACGGGGACGGGATTGAGATATTTATCTAATATGTATAGTTGGGTATTGGAAATTGGATAGCCGATAATAGAGCGATTGGGATCTATTTCTGTATCCCTATTCATCCGATAGCAGCAGGCAAAGGTAGTGCTTTCTGTCGGGCCATAACCGTTGATTAAGCTACATTGGGGATGAGCTTCGAGAAATTTTTGGATGTGGCTAGATGATAGTACATCTCCACCTGCTAAT
>JBCBEA010000825.1:0-1891 GCA_038529195.1 Cyanobacteria bacterium J06600_6 | reverse complement strand
GCTGTCGATAAATAGTTTTATGATTAGCTTTCTAAATATAGTTTTATATCTGTTCTCTAACCCAACTCCGAAAAGCCTTCATGCCTTTATTTCTACCTTCAGTACGACACTGAGTTAAACACTGGGGAATTATTTCTAATAGAGAAAAGTCAGGAAAATTAGCACTGGTTGTTGATTCCACATACTGACCATCCTGCAACAGCAAAAACTTTAGTTCTCCTCGCTGATATTGCCAAAGTTCGCCAACACCCAAAGCTTGATATATTTCAGGATGAGAACGATTAGTAATATCTACTTCTAGTGCCAAGTCGGGTGGCGGATCGACGGTTAAATCTAAACGATACTTGCCTCTGACTGCGGGTTCGTTTTGAATGTAAAAGCAGCTATCTGGCTCTATACCTTTGAACATTGCCTGGTTCTTAAATGTAGTTGAACCCAATGGACAAAATTCTATATCTAATTCTTCCAGCAAGACTTTTACAAAATCGCTGATATATTCTTTGTTTACTTCGTGTTCTGGTAATGGTGTCATTATTTCTAATTTGCCATTGTCATAAGCAATGCGCGCACTACGACTTTCACCCAAATCTTCTAAGATAGACTCAAATTCTGACCAGCTAATATTCTCCAGTACTACTGTTTGTCCTGGGGGAACTGTGATTCTGGTGACTTCTAGCAGCATGGCTTTGACAGTAAAAGAAATATATTGGCTCAGATCGAGATTGCCGACAATTATTAGATCCAAGCCATTATTTAAAGTTTAGCAGTTGCTTTTAGTTCAACGCTTCGGCAGTATCGGGAGACTGCGCGAGTTCTTCTAAGCGATCCTGCTGATCTCGAGAAATACAGGATTGGATCATTACATCGATATCTCCTTCTAAGGAATTTGCTAGAGGAAAGTTTTTACCCAGACGATGATCGGTAATGCGATTATCTTTGTAGTTATAGGTACGAATTTTTTCTGATCGCGAACCCGTACCAACTTGAGCTAACCTTAAGCCTCTAACTTCTTTTTGCTGTTCGGCTAACTGTATCTCGTATAGCTTGGCTCGCAGAATTTGCATAGCTCGCTCTCTGTTTTGCAGTTGCGATCGCTCTTCGGTACAAAAAATTCTAATTCCAGTCGGTTTATGAATTAAATCCACCGCCGTTTCTACCTTGTTGACGTTTTGTCCTCCAGCACCCCCAGAACGAGCAGTTTTTAGCTCGATGTCTTTAGCCTCAATCTTTACTTCCACATCATCAACTTCGGGCATTACCGCTACTGTAGCTGTAGAAGTGTGAACCCTTCCGCTGGCTTCGGTTTGGGGTACGCGCTGAACTCGGTGTACTCCCGCTTCAAACTTGAGTTTACTATAGACAGAGTCTCCCGTAACTTCGAGAATTGCCTCTTTAAAACCGCCCATGTCAGCTGCTGATTCGCTTAATAAAAAGACTTTCCAGTTTTGCGTCTCGGCATAGCGAGTGTACATCCGTACCAAGTCTCCTGCCCAAATACTGGCTTCATCTCCCCCAGTTCCCGCGCGAATCTCTAACATGATGTTTTTGTCATCATTGGGATCGCTGGGCAGTAAGAGAATCTTGAGCTTTTTCTCTAATTCCTGAAGCTGTTCCTCGAGTTCGCTAGCTTCCATACTCGCCATTTCCTTCATCTCAGGATCGACGGTTTCTTTAAGAATCTCTTTTGTGCCTTCTAATTCTTCGGTTGCTGACTGCCATTGATGATAGGTGTTCACTGTTTCTTCCAGGGAAGAACGAGCCTTAGCTATTTTTTGTAGTTCGTCTGGATTGGTTGCAATATCAGGATCTGCCAGACGCATCGTAAGCTCTTGAAAAGTTTGCTCGACAGATTTCAGTTTATCTAATAGGTATTCTTCTGCCATTGGTTTTC
>JBCBEA010000824.1:0-1897 GCA_038529195.1 Cyanobacteria bacterium J06600_6 | reverse complement strand
AAGCCGATGATTGCCTAGCCATGGAAAACCGCAAACAGACTGAGATCGAACAAGAAGAATTTGAACTTTACTATCAACCACAAATCAATACCAGCGTTGGTAGAACCGAAGCCGTCAAAGCTTTACTGCGCTGGCAGCATCCAGAGTTAGGTTTAGTTGCTCCAGGCAATTTTATGCGACTAGCAGAAAAAACCAAGCTGATCGTACCAATTGGCGAATGGACTATTCGCACTGCCTGTCAGCAAAATAAGCAGTGGCAAGCTCAATCAATGCCCTCTTCTAGAATTATTGTTAGCATCTCCCTTGTACAGTTCCAGCAGTCCAATTTACCCCAAAGAGTTGCCGAAATTTTGGCTGAAACGGATTTTGATGCCAATTTACTAGAGCTTGAGGTAAGTGCTGCAACACTGATGGACAATATTGATTACAGTCGACATTTAGTTGGACAACTAAAATCTTTGGGAGTCAAGATTGCCGTAGACGTTTTAACCACTGGATTTTTAGCTTTAGAGTATCTTAAACAAATTTCCCTGGATACTCTAAAAATTGATCGCTCATTAGTTCAGCAGCTTACAGATAGTCCTCAAGATTTGGCGATTGTCACCGCTTTAATTGAACTAGGCAAAGGTTTTAATCTGAGAATTGTTGCCGAAGGAGTAGAAACTCAAGAGCAGGTAGAATTACTACGAGGACTAAACTGTCATAATATGCAAGGATATTGGTTTGGTCGTCCTCTCGGAGCAAATGAAGCGAGCAAACTGCTCAAGCTTGATGATTCAGAAGACGAAACAAAAGATTCAGAAGCATCAAAAAATCGAGAAGCTGAAGAAGTACAGTCATCGACACCAGAATTGATCAATCTGGAATCAACTTCTGAATAAACAGGCGTGTTATTCATGCCTTGGTTTCAGGCTCATTTTCAACCGACCAACATTACTTTGATTTCTGCTCCAGCTACGATTGCTAGTTGACCGATCGGCACGATCGCCAGTCCGTTGGTTTGGGCGAGATTGATTAAGTTGCCCGAGCTATGGCTACCCCCAGCTAAAGCAAATTCGTACTGACCATCTACTAGATGAACCTGACCCCAAAGATAGGTTTCCCGCCGACCAGCAGACTTTAAATCATGGCGAGTAATAGCATTCACTAACTGGGGCAGATAGCTCTTATTTCCCGCTATTTTTTGCAGTGCTGGACGAACAAAGCGCCAGCAGCTAACTAAAGCGGAGACGGGATTGCCAGGAATGCCAAAATATAGGCAGCTATTATTGCTAAAAGTCGCTACAGTTAGGGGCTTGCCAGGCTTAACTGCGACGCTACGGACATGAAGAGTTCCACCTAATTCCGTCAGAATACGATCTACATAATCATAGTCGCCAACAGATACCCCCCCCGTGGAGAGGACAATATCTGCTGAACTGATGGCTTTGGCGATCGCCTCACGCAATGCTTGTGGTTCATCCTTAACTATCCCTAATTTGATTGGGATACCGCCATTACTAGCGATAAAGCTGGCTAGAGCATACTGGTTAGAATCGACAATCTGTCCTGGCTGTAAAGTTTGCTCTGGGGTAACTAGCTCATCTCCCGTGGATAAAATTGCTACGCGAGGACGACGATAGACAGTTACCTGAGTACACTGAGCCGTGGCTAAAACAGCTATTTCCGCAGCACCGATCGCAACTCCTGCTGCGAGTAGAGGTGAGCCAGCCTGATAAAAAGCGCCTTGATGTCTGACAAATTCTTGGTTATCTGGTGCCTTGAGGATTTTTACCTCCTCTCCTTCTCTCAGGGTGTTTTCCTGCATGACAATTGTGTCTGTACCCGTGGGGAGCATTGCCCCTGTGAAGATTCGGGCTGCTTCTCCTGGCTCAATTTCTACTTGAGGGCGATCGCC
>JBCBEA010000823.1:0-1900 GCA_038529195.1 Cyanobacteria bacterium J06600_6 | reverse complement strand
TGTCTTTTCTTAATGCACGGCATCTAACCAGTTTTCTACTTCTTGCCAACCTAAACCTTTACGCACAACTTCGGGTTCATTAGTTGTAAAATCGAGGATTGTGGACACTTTGAAGCCAGGATCTACTTGAGTATCAATAATAATATCTACCTGATTTTCCAGGGCATCAAAGAGATAGGCTTTTTCAACATTCATTGTTGGATATTCACCATCCTCATCGGGTAAATGTGCGGAAGTAGAAACGACGGGATTACCTAATGTTTCGAGGATAGAATGGCACAAAACATTGTCTGGTACACGAATACCTGACGTTTTACGTTTGGGACTCATTACCAGCTTAGGGACTTGTTTAGTGGCCGGCAATAAAAAGGTATAAGGACCAGGAATCAGATGTTTCATAATCCGATAGGCGCGATCGCTTACCGTGGCATATTCAGAAATATTAGATAGGGAAGAACACAAAAAAGTTAAGGGCTTATTGTTAGATACCTGCTTAATTCTTCTAACCTTTTCCACTCCAGATTTGATGTTGACATCGCAGCCGATCGCATAAACCGTATCGGTAGGATAAAGCATTACCGCACCTTTTTTTAGTGCAGCAACGATTTGATCGATAGTTCGCTGCTGGGGGTTGTGAGGATGTAGCTCGTATAAAATTGCCATAGTGCTAATTAAGTTGGTTGAATAATATTTACTGCGGGGGCGATCGACAGTTAAGATCTTTCCAAGGTTGAGCAAAATGGTTTTATGGTCAAGATCGGTTACTTGGAATGTCCAACAGGAATCGCTGGGGATATGTGCTTGGGAGCATTAGTTGACTCTGGTTTACCCTGGCAATATTTGGTTGATAGTCTCAAAAGCTTGGGTATAGAACAAGAATATCAGTTAAGCACGGAGACAGTGATTCGCAACGGGCAATCAGCAACTAAAGTTCATGTCATTCTTAAGCACGAACATGAACACCATCATCATGGCGATCATCACCACCATCATCACGATCGCACTAGACATTTGCCAGAAATTGAACAGATAATTAACACCTCGTCTCTACCAGAACGGGTCAAACGGTCGAGTTTGGATGTATTTCAGACATTGGCGATCGCTGAAAGCAAAGTTCATGGTATTCCCCCCGAACAGGTACATTTTCATGAAGTTGGGGCAACGGATGCAATTGTCGATATTGTTGGAACTTGTATTGGTCTAGATTGGCTAAACTTAGACCGTTTATACTGTTCGCCGATGCCCACGGGTGGAGGGACAATTAAGGCTGCTCACGGAACACTCTCTGTTCCCGTACCCGCAGTAGTAAAGCTGTGGGAGACCAGAAAAGTGCCAGTCTATAGCAACAGTATCAAAAAAGAGTTAGTTACACCAACAGGAGCAGCGATCGCCGTTACCTTAGCGGAAGACTTTGGCGATCCTCCAGCGATGCAGTTAAGCAAAATAGGTTTGGGCGCAGGGTCAAAAGATTTTGAAATACCCAATATTCTTCGACTATGGATTGGGGAAACGACAGAACAGCCAGCGGAAATAAAGTTTAAGCAGGAAACAATTACGGTTTTAGAAACTCAGATCGACGATCTCAACCCCCAAGTGGTGGCATATACCCTCGAAGAATTATTAGCAGTAGGGGCATTAGATGTATATACCCAAAGCATCACGATGAAAAAATCGCGTTCAGGAATCCTGTTAACCGTGATTTGTGAACCAGCCTTAGCCGATACCTGCAAGACAATCATTTTCCGCGAGACAACTACCCTTGGTATTCGCGATCGCACTCAATTACGAAGCATTCTCCAGCGAGATATCGAATCTGTGGAAACCGAATACGGCACTGTAAAAATTAAAATTGCCAGAGAATTAGGCAAAAATCCACAGATACTCAACATACAGCCCGAAT
>JBCBEA010000822.1:0-1903 GCA_038529195.1 Cyanobacteria bacterium J06600_6 | reverse complement strand
TCTATTTTTTCCTTCGATAATAATTAGACGATATATTTCTAGGGTTTGGTCTACCCATACAAACAGAAATAACGATATCAGAGCAATAGTAACGGGAACTCTAAAATATATGCACGCTAAAAAAAAAGGTTTAATTTTGCTTGTATTAAAATCTCCAATACGATTCCAGAGCGATGTTAAGTCTTCCATGCCAGATTAATTTAGTAATTCAGCCGATTACTTATTACTTACTCTCAAATAAAATTTATATGTATATTTTTATATTTATTTACACTCTAAAATTTAGTTGCGAAAGTTGAACATCATTTAAATCAAGACCAATTCCGAGTTATCTATCTCCCCCTAGTAAATTCAGAGATAAATCATTAGATGGTTATTTTAATTTGATTTCAAAAGATCCACGTCATTGAGTATTGGTATTTAAAATCGCAATGCTTGATATGAAATTATTAACGTCATGATTGAAGACGAAAGCTTTGTCTAGGCAAGATTTAACTAAACTTTTTTATTAAGCGATGCAGCTCGTTGGGCGGGTTTCCAGACTTGAAGCGACACAGAGGCTTCGCCTCAGAGAAGGCGGTGGCGCAAAACGCCGTTCAAGAAGAGATCGCATTTGGAAAAACTAGATTTTACCCAAGTCTTGTATAACTGGGACTGTGGTTAATCTAATAAAAACGCGATCGCTGTAATCAAACTACCCTGCTTTGGCTAAAATACCTTCTCCCTGGGTTACCAACTTAAGAGCTTCTTGGTATTGTCCATCGGCTTCGGTGGCAATTTGAGTATAGGTAATTGGCTGTTGAGACACCACATCATCGGGCATAATTCCCAGCTTGTTAATATCTGTATGGTTAGGGGTTTCGTATTTAGCTACCGTTACCGCTAATCCCGCGCCGTCTGGTAATTCAAACAAAGACTGAATCAATCCCTTACCAAAGGTTTTCTCACCAACTAGTAAAGCTCTACCATTATCTTGTAAAGCACCTGCTAAAATCTCGCTGGCGCTGGCTGTGCCTTGGTTAACCAAAACTACTAGAGGATCGTCAGTCAATACTTCGCTATTAGAATCAAAACTGCCCAAAGCACCCTGTCTATTCACGGTATAAACAATCGTGCCATTATCAAGCCACATCCTGGCAATATCGACTCCCGCCTGTAGCAAACCACCAGGATTATTTCTTAGATCGAGAATATATGCTTCCGCACCCTGCTTCTCTAAATCGTTGACTCCATGAGCAATTTCCTCTGCTGCATTGGCGCTAAACTGGTTAAGGCGCACATAGCCCACCTTTTGATCGGTGTTCGTATCTAGTGCAGTGTATACAGGATTAAGAGAAATGCGATCGCGAACGACATCTACATTACGCGGTTTGGTATTTTCCCCGATACTAGACTGAACTCTAATTGAGACTGTTGTCCCTGTTTTACCGCGCATCATTGCTGCTGCTTCGTCGAGAGTAATCGTCTTCGTACTCACCCCGTCTATTTCCAAGATACTATCCCGAGGCTGAATACCCGCAGCTTCAGCAGGAGAACCCGACAAGGGAGAAATTACCTCAATCAATTTTGTTTCGGGATTGATGTTAATCTGCAATCCGACTCCCGAAAGCTCGCCCGAGGTGTTTACCTGTAAACTACGATACTGTTCTGGTCTAAGTAGTCTGGTGAAAGGATCGTCTAGAGTCGCCAGCATCTCCTCGATCGCCTTATAAGTCTCTTCGCGATCGCGCAATGGTTTCTTGACATACTTTTCTCTCAGTTTCCACCAGTTTTGATGATTGAGAGTCTCGTCCAAATAAGACTGATTGACTATTCGCCAAGACTGTAACAACAGCTTCTGATCTTCAGTAAATGCCTGAGCGTCAGGAATATACCAGCTGCTGGTATATTCCTGACGCTCAGG
>JBCBEA010000821.1:0-1906 GCA_038529195.1 Cyanobacteria bacterium J06600_6 | reverse complement strand
CTTTTGGCTGCCGTATGGGTGCCTGCGGTGCCTGTAAAGTTAAAAAAATCGATGGCGAAGTAGTCTATGACGACGATGTAGATTGCGAAGATGGTCATATTCTCACCTGTGTAGCTCGTCCCGTCGGGAAGGTAACAATCGAAGCTTAGACAGAAGACAGAGGGCAAAGTCAATCGAAACCTAAATGGTTGGCAACAGGTCTTTCTCGCATAGGAATCTTGGTATGAATTGGTGCATTTAAAACTTGAACAGCACCTTCTTGTTGAACAGCCAAAGTACTTGACCCACCACCGTCCAAATTTAAAGCGCGATCGCCACCAAGAGCGATCGCTAGCTCGGCTAATTCGATTAAAGTCGCCCCCTGACTATAAAAAGGCTGTTTCCCGTCAACGACAATCAGCCAGAGCTTTTCACCCCGTTGATCGACTGCAACTGCTGTGCGTGCATAGGCTTTGGTTTCCTGATTAGCAACTGGTTTGCCATCTGTAACTAATAGTTCCCTACCCGCAACTGCATTTATGGTTGAGTTAGAACACTTTTGGGTTAAAGATATTTCAGCTCGATTATTGAGAAAACAGATAACGTTCCACTGCTGTTCTGCTTTACCAGATCGTTTACCTTGAACAATATTTTCGCCTAGAGCGATCGCTCGATCTCCCTGATGAGGATAAAAAGACCAGGGAGTATCTTCTATAAATGGATAAAAGAAACTGCCGTTAACAGCTAGCTTCAGATCGAACTGACTTACAAAATTAGAGGTAGCTGAGGCAGAATATCTGTCTTCCCCTGACTGAGAAATAATCGGGGTGACAAATGGTGTAACGAGAGGATTAGTCAAATCAATCGTCACTATATGAGCTATGTAAGGACGAGGCTGAGAGTATATTTTTCTTTGATAATCGATTCCTGAAGCTAACTGCTGCTTAACCTCGGTGCGGAGAGGGCGTAAACTAATACGCCAGCCATAAAATAGCAATGGCAAGGATAGTATTATGATGCTGAAGATCGAGACTATTTTTCTGTTTACGGCACTTTTCATCTGAGTAGACCACAATTATTCTAATCAGCCTACTTGATGAGCAACAATGAGCCAATCTAGTCGTTACCGAATTATGCAAATTGCGATCGCTTTTGCAACCTTAATCATTACCATCCATGCAGTCTCGGTGATGATATCTGCTAGCTTAGGTTTTACTGCCGATAGCGATCGCTGGAGCTATATTCTAACTCTACAGACTGTCTTAGCTATTATTGGTCTGACTGGATATCTAAGTAACTCGGTTAATTTCTTGCCGACAATAGTCACAAAATTTAGCCGTTTTAGTCTAATTACCTTCTGTGGCGTGCTGCTGGGTTTTTACTATGGGGGAACTTATACAAATAATAATTCCCAGGCTGCTATTGTTACGGCGATCGCCATGGGCATAATTTTCAACCTGGTAAATCACTATCAACGGCAAACTGTGTCAAAAATAGTCATCCTGATAGCAGGCATCTGCGCCTATGGTTTCGCTTTGATGAGGGGCATTGCAGCTATTAATCTGATTGCGGGATCTTGGTTAATCCCAGGGATAATCTGGGGGTGCGTTTGTTTAATTTACCTGGGATTAACGGTTAGCAATTTGGCGATCGCCTTCAAAAAGATAAGAGCTATTTGACATTTGTCAGGTACGTATCTGAGAACTTAAAGACGGAATAAGAGTATTTGAGAAATGCCAAGACTAAGTCTTTCCCTATCTCCCTAATTTCCCGATTATCGTCCACCAACTACAACATTCTGAATGCGAATGTGAGGACCACCAACGCTAACGGGAAGAGGCATTTGACCACCTTTTCCACAGCCACCATTCGTATAGAGAGTATCGCTACTAATTGCATCGATATCTTGTAGAGTTTGGAAGACGTT
>JBCBEA010000820.1:0-1906 GCA_038529195.1 Cyanobacteria bacterium J06600_6 | reverse complement strand
CGGGGACTACTAGAGGGTAGTATTACCACTCCGCAAGTAGCGGAATTAATTGGCTGTCAGGCAATAACTACGGTACATGATCGCCGTAAAGCAGGTACTCTTTTAGGTCTAAAAGACAATGGGGTGTATAAGTTTCCTGTGTGGCAATTCGATCCAGAAGGAGATGATGGTGTAATCGATCGCCTGCCAGAACTAATCAAAACTTTAGAAATATCTGATTTTGCCAAACTTAGCTGGCTGACAAAATCTTTGAGGGTATTTGAGGGTCGAACTCCTATTGAGATTTTAAAAAGTGGTAGCAATGAAGATATCGAAGATCTGATTATTGAGGCTGCTGGGGTTGGTGTAGCTCAATAATGGTAGAAATTAGATATCCGCCACCAACCCGTAACATTGCTCCTCAGTGGCATGATTTGAAGGCAGGAACGATAATTCAAAGAATATTCGATCCAACCAGCTACGGAGGTAGCGCAACGGGATTTAGATGTTATGGTCCACTAAGTAGATTCGACCACCAGCGGTGCGAAAAGCCAAAAATAGACAATGAAAGAGGAATCTTATATGCAGGATTAAATTTGTCTTGCTGTTTGGTTGAAGTATTTGGCGATCGCGAGACGATTAAAATACAAAGACAGCAATTTGCTGTTATCAAACTAAAACAGAGTCTGAAGCTGCTCGATCTAAGAGATTCTGGAGCCTGGAATGCTGGTTGTGTTGCCGCGTTAGTAGCCGATGGCAGAAGAAGGATAACCCAAGCCTGGAGCCGCTACTTTTATGAAAATCCAGAACTGTACGGTCTAGTTGATGGGATAATTTTTAATAATGCCCATAATCAGGAAGAAGCGATCGCTTTGTACGAAAGAGCCACTCCACAATTATCGTCGGCTGATGTTTCAATTATCGATCTAAATGACTCGGCGATTAGAGAAACAATACTGGCGATCGCTAATAAGCTGAATTTGATAGTGGAGATCGAACCGTAAAGCAATTTTGCTCATATATTTATGAGAATGCAGGACTTGATAAAGTCGAGGTTAAACCAACGTTCGACAATTCCTGCTCAAACGTTTAATGTAATGTGTCTGACTTTTCAAACACACTCTGATTGCAGTCAGAAAGATTTTGGAATAATTGAGTCAGCTCATGCAGACGCAGAAAGAACATTTATCTCGTTGTCGAAGCGGCGGCTAATGATGTGGGTTAGTTGCTGTCCTCTTATCATATAATTGGCGCTTACCTGAACTACAAAGCTTTTTTGGTTTTTTTCTTTTTGTTATCGATCGCTGAAATCAACCATATCTAAAATAGAATCTATCGTGTCTTGTTCTAATTCTGATTCTGCTAAGGAAAAATCAGAGGGAGTATAGCTACCAAGATGGGTTTGGCAATGAGTAATTATCTGTTGCAATTTACTAATGTAGCTATCTGCTAAATTTACTATAGTTTTTTCTTGATATTTTTCTGAATCATAGCTCCACTGCATTTTTAATTGCCCGTTAACAATAGAGCTATTAATAGCGATCGCATGACTTATTTTGTTTTCAGCAGCAGAGTTTAATCCTGTTGATTCCTCAGCTAATTTTAAGAAAGAAGACGCAGCTAGTAAATTATCGAACTGACCTAAATAGTTGAAGCTAATTGGTGCGGCAGGGAATTTGTTTATTAGTAGATTGTCTTGCAGATAGCGGACAATGCCATATTCAAAACTATGCTTTTGTGCCTGACGTAATTGTTCTTTGATTGTTTTGATGTTTTCTGATATTTCGTCCGTATTATTCAGATCGAGTAAAACGGGATAGATATTGGTAAACCAGCCAACAGTACGAGATATATCTAAGTTTACTTCTGTTAGTGTTCTGCCTTGGCTTTCTAAATCTATCAAGAGATAATATTGATTAGTGTATTG
>JBCBEA010000819.1:0-1907 GCA_038529195.1 Cyanobacteria bacterium J06600_6 | reverse complement strand
GAACTTTAGCGGTTAAAAACGTCGCCAACAATCCGATTAAAGTTGCGACTATAAATCCACACTACATTGTTTATTTAGATGGTATCGGCAAAAGTTCGTTTAAATATTCCTTTCGGAGTGAGAAATTTTTAGAACGTCTTGCAGAATCTTTGCCCAGCGATCGCATTTTAATTCAAGATATTATTCCTTATTCAGTTATCAACTTACCCCTAACTCTTAATCGACCTTTAGCTAAATTTTGGCAGTGGATCGAGCGCACAGCTAAGTTAGATATTTTAATTTTGCTGCGCAACATGTTCCAAGTGGCGGTATCGGTGGATAGCCGTTATGGTCCAATTTATAATCGCGGTACGGCGCAAATAATTATCGATCGCCTGTTAGCCAGAGGTTATCAGCCTGGTAGCGGAGCTTTGATTACCCTAATTGGCTATAGCGGGGGAGGACAAATATCTTTGGGTGCATTGCCCTACATAAAGCGAGTTTTAGCTGCACCGATCGAGGTGATTTCTCTGGCGGGAGTCATCAGTGGCAACAATAAAGTAGCTCAAGTAGAGCATCTGTATCACTTAGTCGGCGAACAAGATCGCGTCGCTCGTCTAACGCCGTTACTGTTTCCCCGTCGTTGGTCGATGCTTACCTGGTCAAACTGGAATTTGGCTAAAAGTCGAGGTGAAATTAGCTTTATCTCTCTGGGAAAAGTAGGACATGATTCGGTAAATGGTCCTTTAGATGAAACTGCTTTGCTTGCTGATGGTAGCAATCATTTAGAGCAAACTCTCAATATTATTTTACGCATTCTGACCCGTGTAGACGGTTACGAACCCTATCCTGCTGCGATCGCAAACTATACTAGCAAGTCGAAGCAGATAGCTAGCGACTATGAAAACTATGTTAAAGCTGGGTTTAATCAACCCGACTACTATCCACTTAAAGCATCCTATTCTCCTAACTATCTTCCTGTTGCCGACTGGATCGGACGCTTAATTCTGCCCGACGTTACCGAGCGATCGCAAGTTAATGGCGTTTATTTTGAAGTTCATCATGCCCCAAACTCAGATTTAATTGGCAAAAAAGTATATCTGCGCTGGAGCGATCGTCCTGATATTCAGGCTTATGTCAATCAGGTTAAAATCAGAATCGACTTTTCTGAACAGGCATATCAAAGCGTTACTCAGGGAATTATTCACCCCACCCGCTTAAATCACTGGCGACAGGTGCAGGCGTTAGAGTCTTTAGCTGGTGCAAGACCAAATGACGACATAATAGTGACCTTGAGTGGGGTTGAGGTAGTTAGAGAACCCCAGCTTTGTCTCTATATTGCCCGCGAGCCAATTTTAATTACGGGGAAATATTACGCTCTAGTGACGTTTACGGAAGTATTCCCCAACAATTATGCTGCTGTACGCTACTACAATCCTGATTCTCAGCAGTTTGATGGTCAAGAAGATGTCGTGTATCTTCCCGAAGTAGTCCCCGATCGCAACGGTGTATTATCTGCTACTGCCAATCAAATTGATCGCTCTCCTCTCAACTCAACAGGCTGGTATATCTATGGTGCAAAAAATCATCAGGGCATGTTTACAATTCAGGCGATCGCACCTCGCAGTTTATTCCAGCTTCAGCCAGCTAAAATTATTTCGGGTTTACAAAAAACTACCAACTATATTCATAACCAATACTGGCAAGGGGCAAAAGATAAGAAAGGTCAGATCGATTCTATTCTCTTGAACTCTCGTAATTTACCCGATCGCGATGTAATTAATGACTATCGAGAAGGCGATCGCCTGCTGGTATTACACACCTATGGAGGAATTGGCGGTGAGAAAAAAGAGCTTGCGCCACTAGGCATCTTTTTTGGACACTTCTCTTTTGGTTTAGCTAGAGTCGTACGTGAACCCATTACCCAA
>JBCBEA010000818.1:0-1911 GCA_038529195.1 Cyanobacteria bacterium J06600_6 | reverse complement strand
GTTCCCTCCATATGCTTCAAGAACTTTGTAGGAACTCGGTCTATTTTTTGAACCATGTCCAACACGAAATCCATCTTCTTCTGAACTTTAGGATTCTGTTTTAGATAGAAATCCATAAAGTGGGGGCCTTCGGGAATTAGATAAGTCTCTGATTATCAGCGAATAATTTGTATTTTTAGTCAAAGGAAAACCCCGAAAATGTAGCTTGGCGGCCATAATCGGGGTAATTAACTTCGATATGGCAAAAATACGGAGACTTTTCGAGACTTCCCTCCTGCTGAATTTTGAGCATCCAGAAGATGCCCTCGATCGTTACTGGACTGGCTTTCTCCAAACGGATTTGGGTAAGATTTATCAAGCGATCCCCTGGGGAGAGTTGATTAAGGTATTTAGGTTGAAAGACCATCATCTCGGTCGTCGAGCGACCTTTAGTCCCCAGGGTAAACTGGCCTTAATGTTCCTAAAGCATTATGCCAATTGTTCGGACCAGCAGTTGGTGGAACAGTTAAGTGGCAACCTCTATTATCAACTGTTCTGTGGCGTTCGGATCGCACCAGATCAGCCGCTGACAGACGGTAAGCTCGTTAGTGAGATTCGTTGTTCCTTAGCCAAAAAGCTGCAGATTGATCAGGCCCAAGCCGTGCTGGCTCAACACTGGCTACCTTATATGCAGCAAACCGATATTGTGTTGATGGATGCGACCTGTTATGAGAGTGCGGTTCGCTATCCAACTGATCAGAAGCTGCTCTGGGAAGCGGTTGAATGGAGCTATCAGCAACTGTGTTCTCACTGTAAGTATCTTGGGATTCGCCGTCCTCGGACGAAGTATCGGAAGTGGAAAGCGCGCTATGAGTCCTATCGACGCTTACGGCGCAAACCCGCTGGCCGGAGGCGTTCCATCACCGGAGGTTTATTGCGACTATTTGCCAAACTTGATGAAGCCCTGACCCAACTTGAACAAGAAGAGTTGGCCTTGTCAAAAGCCTATTTTGGGAAGCGGGAACTCATGCAACGAGCTTACCGTCAGCAGTTTGGCAAGTTCTATGAAGGGGCCGATATCAAGGGCCGGATTATCAGTTTTGCCAAGCCATATCTCCGTCCGATTGTTCGGGGAAAAGAAGTCAAGCGGGTCGAGTTTGGGGCCAAAGTCAACAAGTTCCAAGTTGACGGAATCAATTTCATTCAGCGCTTGGACTTCAATGCCTTCCATGAGGGAGGGGAACTAGCATCCACGGTGGGCAAAGCCGCCAAGCTGTTTGGAAAGGTGAACTGCATCGGAGCAGATGCTATCTATGCAACCAATCGCAACCGGAGTTGGTGCACCAGTCAACATATCAAGACGGATTTCAAGCGAAAGGGACGGGCTGGCAAGTTTGAAGACCACCGTAAAATCCTGGCAAAGCAGATTAGACGAGAGCGGGCCACGCGACTCGAAGGAAGCTTTGGCAATGAGAAAAACCGATATGGGCTCCAACGAATCAAGGCCCGGGGCCAACCAACCGAAATCCTCTGGATCTTCTTTGGCATTCACACGCCCAATGCCTTGCAGATCGGACGCAGAATCGAACAGCACAATGCGCTAAGGCAAGCCGCATAAGCCACTCTTTTACGATTTCTTTCCAAGAGTACTGCATTGCAGGACGGGAAACCTATGCCCGCCAAAAACGCTTGGGAGGCTTGCATAAAGGAAGCCAGGCAAATGAGCAGAAAAAAGCCCCGAAAACCACAACAAAAGCATCGAGCAAGAACGCCTACCGATGAGGTTTTTCGAAAAAGTCGCCTATTTCCCGAATCTCCCTAGCTGCCGGGGCGCAATCAATCCCGAAAGCTTTCGCATAGGCGTCAAGCTAAGGCCTTCTGCTTCGCGGAACGCACAGATGGGGAGAGATCCTTCGGCTAACGCTCAGGATG
>JBCBEA010000817.1:0-1912 GCA_038529195.1 Cyanobacteria bacterium J06600_6 | reverse complement strand
CATGAAATTGAGATCGCGGTTACTGGTACTGATGCTGACGGCTTTCCTAAAACGGTTACTACTACCATCGTCGATCCTCAAGGACAAACCCATCTTACTGCATTAGGCGGGTTGCTCCAGCTAGAGCATTTACTTGGACTAGATGGGGGCGATCCACCTGCACCAAGCATTGTTTATCCCGATACAGCACCACAGATAGAACGAGTGCTACAAGTGTTAGATAAGTTTGGCGTAACGGTTTCACTAGTAAGGAATATTTCCGAGGGTGAAATATCTATTATTAACCAAAATAATTTACAGGAGATTGGAGTATGAGTGCATATGTCGTAGCCCAAATCCAAATTAATAATCCCGATGAATATCAAAACTATCTCGCTGGCTTTATGCCAATTTTTCAACGACACGGTGGCGAACTTCTGGCTACTCCCAAAAATCAAACCATCATTGTTGAGGGAGATTGGACGTATCCTAGCACCGTAATCATGAAGTTTCCTAGCACGGAGGCTGCTCAAGCATGGAGTGACGATCCAGACTATAAAGCCCTTGCAGAGTATCGAAATCGGTCTGCCAATTCAAATCTTGTCATAGTTGAAGGAATTTCGTAGAGGACAGTAATATGAGTCAATCTACTAAATTTTGGGACAAGATTGCCGATAAATATTCAAAGCAACCTATTGCTGATGAGGTATCTTATCAGAAGAAATTAAGAGTCACTCAAGAATACTTTAAGCCAGGCTGGTCGGTGTTAGAGTTTGGCTGCGGTACGGGAGGGACTGCCATTATTCACGCACCTCATGTTAAAAATATTAGGGCGATCGATATTTCATCAGCAATGATTAAAATTGCCAAAAGTAAGGCGGAAGCCAAAGGAATCGATAACGTCACTTTTGAACAATTAACCATCGAAGAATTAGCGTTAGAAGACTCCACTTATGACGCAGTGTTAGGACTGAGTATTCTGCATTTATTGGAAGATAAGGAAAAAGCGATCGCCAAAGTCTATCAAATGCTTAAGCCAGAAGGAGTTTTCGTTACCAGTACCACCTGTATGGCAGATGCCTATAGTTGGTTTAAACTAATCGCCCCGATTGGTAGAGCCTTGGGCTTCTTTCCTGCAGTAAAAATTTTTACAGTGCAACATTTGATTGAAAGTCTGACTGATGCGGGTTTTGCGATCGATTATCAATGGCAGCCCAGCAAGGGTAAAGCAATATTCATCGTAGCCAAAAAGCCTGAATAAATTCTGAAAAATGAAAAGAGTCGCTAATCTACCAGAGATTTAGAGGAATTTTGGAGATCGCTCACAATAGTATATTGCGAGTAAATACTGTCCACTAACTTATAAGTTAGTAGACAGTCTCAACCTGTTTGTAAATATAGTCTATTAAATCGTTTCCTTGGTATTATAGCATTACGCGAATATGTTAGGACATTGAGCAAAAGCTGAATCAACACATTCTCTAATAGTCTCAAAGTCATAAATTCTCTGTTTCATCCAAGTTTTGAGAACAGACCACCAACGCTCGATTTTATTCAGATCAGGGGAGTATGGTGGTAAATACCAAATTTCACATCCTGCATCGTGAGCTATTTCTTGAATGCTTTGTCCTTTGTGAAACGTTGCGTTATCAATAATGATTATGTCGCCCCTATTTAATTGAGACGGCTAATAGCCAACATTCGACAGACATTAACTTTCTTCTCTCCGCTTTTTACTGCTTTAATTGCCTTTGCCCGCAAATCATAACTGTAAGGAGATGCCATTAGCCTTGTTCTCTTTTATTTCTCGCTCTATCTAGTCTATAACGTCCTAACTCTATAACGTAATGCTATAACCCGCTTCTGTCAGTTTCCGAGATTAAGGAGTAGAATAAACAGAATTTAGCCATCGGGGAATGGGAAAGAAAATTGG
>JBCBEA010000816.1:0-1913 GCA_038529195.1 Cyanobacteria bacterium J06600_6 | reverse complement strand
GTTCCTGAATCAGCCTAAACAGCCATTCTAAACCGACATCCTGCATCCATTTGGGTGCTTGGGGTAGAGTTCCCGCATGAAAATCGAAGGCAGCACCAACCGCTAAAATCGGAATATTGAGCAAGTCGCGATATTCGTAAGCCCAGGTTTCTTGTCGAGGACAGCCTAAGCCTAAAAATACGGCATTTGCCCCGGAAGCTTTAATTCTGGCAACTAGCTCTACTCGTTCATCAGCAGAAAGCCTTCTAAATTTAGACTCTTCCATGCCCGCAATTTTAAACCCAGGGTAGAGCTTCTCTAGATTACTAGCAAACTTTTCGAGAGTTTCGCGTTTACTACCGTATAAATAGATGCTCAAACCTTCTTTGGTTAAAGATTCGGCAACCTTAAGAGTCAAGTTGGGTCCATAGACGCGATCGGGTAGCTGCTTTTTGTGCAGTCCTGATAATGCCCATCGTACAGGCTGTCCATCGGGAACAACTAAATCTAAACCATTTAAGCGCCGAGCGTGGGTGCTGTCTAAAGCACCCGTCATTACTCCATGAACTGCCAAGGCGCTAACCGCAAAAGGCTGTTTGTGTTTTGCTGCGTCCGTAATCGCTGAAACCGCATATTCATAGTCAACAGCGTTGACGTTGATACCTAAAATTGAATGCTTTCCTAAATTAATCATTTTCACTCCATCTCTCTACACCACTTTCGTAAATTTCTGACAAAATCTGATTGATGTCATATTTGAGAGACCAATCTGGATAATGGGATTTAAACTTTGATAAATCGCTGATATACCAGATGTGATCCCCACTGCGATTATTGTCGGTATAGGAATAATCTAGTTTGTTACCCGACAATTTTTCGGAAATTTCAATTGCCTCTAGCATCGAACAGTTGCTCTCTCTACCGCCACCGATGTTATAGACTTCCGCTACGCGAGGGTTTTTGTAAAACTCATAAAAAGCAGCGATTAGATCAGAAGAATGAATATTGTCCCGTACCTGCTTACCCTTGTAACCATAAATGGTGTAAGGCTTGCCGATCGCCGTACATTTAACCAAATAAGCCAAAAATCCGTGTAGTTCCGTTCCCGAATGGTTGGGACCAGTTAGACATCCACCTCTAAAGGAAGCGGTACGAATGCCAAAATAGCGACCATATTCTTGAACTAAGACATCAGCAGCAACTTTAGAAGCACCAAATAGGGAATGCTTACATTGGTCAATGCTCATGCTTTCAGGAATACCACCCGAATAGGCATGACTCGGATCTATTTCCCAACGTTTTTCTAATTCTTGGAGAGGTAAAGCGTTAGGCAAGTCACCATATACTTTATTAGTTGAGGTGAAAATAAAAACTGCTTCGGGACAATATTCGCGAGTAGCTTGAAGCAAGTTTAGAGTTCCGTTTGCATTGACCGTAAAGTCGGAAAAAGGATCTTGAGCAGCCCAATCATGTGATGGTTGAGCTGCGGTGTGAATAATTAAAGAAATGTCCTTGCCGAAGTGTTTAAATATTTCTTCTATGTCATCATAATTACGAATATCTACTTCGCGATGTTGATAGTTTTCAATCTCTTTTTCTAATCTTTGACGGTTCCACTTTGTTGAAGCTTCTTCTCCAAAGAAAAATTTGCGCATGTCGTTATCAATACCAACAACATCCATGCCTATGCTACTGAAAAATCTAACGGCTTCAGAACCGATTAAACCAGCAGAACCAGTAATAATTGCTACGCCCATATTCAATTTTAATTTTTAATTGCTTATTATCTCAATTACTCAGCATTTATCTAAAACTCCAAACTTAATAAGTTTTAGGTGAGTTATGAGTATTTACTATTAAGTATATTCCCTGCCAAGTCCTTGTCATAATAACCCGATTTTATCACTATGTCGATAGTTAATCAGTAAAAATAC
>JBCBEA010000815.1:0-1917 GCA_038529195.1 Cyanobacteria bacterium J06600_6 | reverse complement strand
GTTGGTATGTTTCTCCGTATCATGAGTGCCATTCTAGATAAAGAAGAACCAAATGATTTTTCTTCCCTCTCTATTGATTGGGACAATGAGATTAAGAATTTTACTAATAAGCCAACTATTAGACTTGAAGATCGAGAAAGGGTCGAGAATTAGTATAAGAAATATTATCAGCGATCGCTTTCATCAAATCTCCTATCATCCAGCAGTATTAAGTTCAGAATCAAAGCCCAAATATCCCCTAGGGGTAATCATCCATTCGGCATGATTGCGGGTGGTGGTATTGCCGATAATCACGGTGGTGAGCATATCAATTGGTTGCTCTAACATTTTCTCAATGGTGGTTAAGATTACCTGTTCGTCTTCTCTATATGCCCCGTGAACGATCGCCACTGGGGTATCTGGCTTCCTGTGTTGGGCAAAGATTTCTTGGGCGGTAATAATCTGCTTTGTGCGGGTTTGCGATCGCGGATTATAAAGTGCAGTAATAAAATCGCCGCTAGCTGCTGCCTGAAGACGTTTTTGGATCATTTCCCAGGGAGTCAATAAATCGCTGAGACTAATCGCGCAAAAGTCGTGCATTAATGGTGCGCCAACTCGTGAGGCTGATGATTGTAATGCCGAAATGCCAGGGAATACCTGTACCTGTGGCTCTTTCCCGTTCCAGCCAGTCGCCTGCAATTCTTCTAAGACTAAGCCAGCCATGCCGTAGATTCCGCAGTCACCCGAGGATACTACCGCTACTGTCAGACCCCAGCGAGCTAGTTTGATCGCCCGTTGCGCTCGTTGCTGTTCTTGGGTAATTGGTGAGGCTTCGACGATTTGTCCTGGGCGCTTCAGAGATTTAATCAAATCGATGTAGAGTTTGTAACCAATAACTAGATCGGCTTCGGTGATGGCGGTTTTTGCAGCAGGGGTGATTTGATTCAGATTACCTGGTCCAATACCGACTAGATATAGCTTGCCCGTATGCCCGATGTATTCTTGTTCAGCTTGAGCGATCGCTACCGTGACTGCACCTGATCCGTCATTAGATTTAAATATCTGTTTGGAGACTAATAGATTTTGTCCTGCCAGGATTGCAGCAGCTTCAGCAACGCTATGGGTTCCGACTTCTTGTTTGACTACTTCTGAAGGAGTTGGGACTTCTATTTCGTTCAGCTGTTCGGCAGAAAAGGTTCTAAAGATTAGATTGCGTCGTTGGCAAACTTCAATAATTCCCTTTTCATCGGCTTTTAAATCAACACTGACTATTCCTGCGATCGCCTCTGTGGCAAAATGATAAGCCTGACAGGTTTCGTCGATCGCTCGTTCGATTAGCTCTCTGGAAGTATTGCGTTCGCAGCCAATTCCAATCCAAAGGACTCTAGGATGCCATTGAACCTTGGGAAAATCGCTTTGTGGGGCAATCTTTCGCTTGGTGGGACTAATCCAGATTCGAGCCTGTGGCTTAATTTCATCGCCGAGTTCAGAAAAGCCAAAACTAAAGGGATGCTGTTCGGGCAAGTGCTCTTGCCACAGCATTGAACCCGCCTCTTGAATTACCTGCACTGATTCTTGTTTGGCGATCGCTGCTAATACTCCTGTCCAGTCTTCTGCACCTTTACGCCAGCCATAGGTATAGCCTAGAGTATCAATCGCCGGTAAAGATAAATTATGGGATGCTCCTGTAATAATTGCCGTTGCTCCAATATTAGTCGCGATCGTCTGAGCTAATAAATCGGCTTTGCCTTGATGTCCGCTACAGAGGCTAATTACATATTCTCCCTTTGCATCAATTACTACCACCGCAGGATCTTGTGACTTGTCTTTAAGCAGAGGAGTAATTAGGCGCACAACTGCTCCCGCAGCTAAGCAAAATACAAAAGCTTGGTGCGTATCCCAAATTGAGGCTAAATGATTCTCTTAAAAATCATTTAG
>JBCBEA010000814.1:0-1920 GCA_038529195.1 Cyanobacteria bacterium J06600_6 | reverse complement strand
CTTTTATTTACTTTATCACTCTAATAATTCACAAGCCAGTCTACCTTGTTGACTTATACATCAATAAGTACTATATTACTATCAAGGTTGGCAATTGCTCGACAGTATGTTCGTGGTATGTACTGTCAATACTGCTATTAATGACTTTAACTGGGGAATAGGCTGATTCCCCTTTTTATCTTTTCCACTATTAAAAATCAGAACTATGGTGAGTACCTCAATGTCTAGTACTCTAGATACCTGCACGCTAATTTATGTAGAAGTAGGCGAAAATTCTAATAAAGTTTGGCGCGGAAGCTTGAAAAACGACGGCACTTTTATCGCCGAATGGGGCAGAGTTGGCAATAACCTCCAGAGTAAGCATCACTGCTTGGGTTCAGTTGCTTTAGCCAAAAATAAATTCGAGCGTACCAAGCGTCAAAAGATCAGAAAAGGCTACACAGAAGCCCAGGTATTAAATTCTCAGAGTCAGCACAGTACCACTATTACAGAGTCAGAACTAGAAGCGATCGCTGGCAAGCAAATTAATTATGGCAGAGATCCGCGCTCAAAAGAGTTAATTAGATATCTAGTCAAAAGTAATATCCACCAGATTACGTCCCAAACCGACATTATCTATAACCCAGTGGGAGGAGGTTTCAGTACTCCTTTAGGGAAAATCATGCCGACGGCGATCGCTGAAGCCAGGAATTATCTGATTCAAATTGCTGGTACTCGTAAAAGTAATAAGTATAAGCTGCGTCACCTAGTTGGCAAATATCTCCGCCTAATTCCTCAATCTTTAGGCAATAAATTAGACGAATCACAGTTCTGTGAGCTTCCAGAAATTCAGCGCCAATATGAAATCCTCGACGCTTTAGAGGCTGGAATTACTATTAATGCTCAATCTCAAACCATATTTGAATGTAGAGTAAATCGAGTCCCAGGCAGCACTGTTGAAGGCAAAAAGACCTTTCGTCAGATTAACCAACTATATAAATCCACTGTTAATCAAAATCATCTAGCAGCTAAATATAAACTCAGACGAATTTACGAGTTAGATATTCCGACTATGAGGGAAGCGTTCAATGCTCAGTCTCAGATTCTTGGTAACGTCAAACAACATTGGCACGGTACTAAAGCGAGTAACCTGTTAAGCATATTTCAACAGGGTTTAATTATTCCTCCTGCGGATGCAGATCAATGTACGGGGAGAATGTTTGGCAACGGTATCTATGGATCGCAGCAGTCTACCAAAGCCTTAAACTATGCAACCAACTACTGGAATCCTTCGGGAGAAGATGAAGCAAGAGTATTTATGCTGCTGTGCGATTTTGCCATGGGCAAAGAATATCGTCCTCAGGGATCTAGTCGTCGCTTTCCCGTAGCTGGATACGATAGTACCTATGTTGCGGGTGGTGCAGCAAATACAATTAATCAAGAAAGCATTGTTTATAATCCCAGTCAGGTAAACATTAAGTACCTTTGTGAATTTGGTTAAGGCGATCGCTGATAATATTTCTGAGAACTATCAAAGACTTGCCTAAATAAAGTGTCTAACTTATCTTGCGGTTGGGTTCTCTGGAGTCGATAAAATAAGCTGATAAAAATCTAAATCTAGCCAGCGATCAAATTTAAATCCTACCTGTTTGATCGTTCCACAGTAGACAAAGTCTAAAGACTTATGTAGGGCAATGCTAGTCTCGTTTTCGGCATCAATACCGCCAATAATCGTATGATAATCTTGCTGTATAGCAAGTTCAACTAACTCAATTAAAAGTCTTTTGCCAATACCTTGTCCTCTAAACCGAGTATCAACATAAACCGAATGCTCTACGGAATACTTATAGGCAGCCCAAGCGCGAAAAGCCCCATATGTTGCAAATCCCATCAAAACGCCATGCTCGTTTTCAATGCCGATTAGAGGATAGTTATATTCTT
>JBCBEA010000813.1:0-1921 GCA_038529195.1 Cyanobacteria bacterium J06600_6 | reverse complement strand
GCCCAAAAGATAAGCTTCTAATTATAGCAATAATATTGTCATTATTATTATTATTATTGTTATCAATAGTAATAATAATGATAATAATGATAATAGCGTCCTGAGTTGACTGATAGCCTAATATCTCAACCGGGGTATCAGTTGTTTCGGAAGGATCGTTCAGTGCGTCGTGGGGGAGGGGTTTTTCTGCTAGTGCGGAGTGATTTGAAACCGGTAGAGTATCTCTTTCACAATAATGATGATCAAGCTCTTTTTGAAGATTCTGTCTGGTGTTCAATAAACAACCCTACCAGTGTTTTGATTGGATGTCTTTATCGATCTCCTCTAAGTTCTTGCAGCAATGATGCTACTTTGTGTGCCCTTATCCATGAAGCATGTTCGTCTTTTGATGGCCATAAAATGATTTTAGGTGATTTCAACTGCCCCGACATTGACTGGGAACACATGTCGTCTCAGCCTTCAACGCAGTTTCTTGTCGATTGTTGTAACAATAACTTTTTACATCAAATGGTTACAGTTCCTACGCGAGGTAATAATGTTCTAGACTTAGTTTTAGTTGATGATTCGTCTTTTGTTGCGGACCTAGTCGTTTCTGCTCCCTTTCCTGGTAGCGATCATCTATCGGTAAACGTTACGATTGAATTTAACAATGCTAATGTGAGTAACATGGATAATAGTAATAACAATTTTTTTAAATCTTTGGATTTTTCTAAAGCTCAGTGGGAATACTATAGGAATATCTTAGCTAGCATCGACACAGATGAACTATTTGTTTCCGGTGATGTAAATATTATTTGGGACAGGTTTAAAGCCCTCATTCATGATGCTGCTACTAAGTCTATTCCCGTTCGTAAGCCCTCGCGTTCTATAAACGGTACGCCCTTAACAGGTGAAGTTCTGCGTGCTTTTCGGGCTCGGAAGAAAACTTTTCAACAAACGAAGTCTTCAAACTCTTCTTGGGCTTTGGATTTACGTAGGAGGGCAGAAGATCGCTTATCGCTGGCTATTCGGAACTCTCGTGTTAGTCATGAGAAGAAAATAGCCATGGCATGTAAGAAGGATGTTAAGCGCTTTTGGAAGCATGTAAGAGCGTCTCTGGCAAACGGTCCTCATATTTCGAGAGTAGTCACTCCTTCAGGTTTGCTGTCGGAAAGCGATTCAGACACTGCAAATTGTCTTAATGACCTTTTCGCTTCTTTTTTCACTGATGAAGAGGACGAATCTCCATCAATTCCTTTACGCACTGTCGATAATCTCGATCACATTGTTGTTACTGCCGATAAGATTCTGGCCGTTCTTCGGTATCTCCCAAATGGATCTGCTCCGGGACCTGATGGGATTACCTACGAGATGATCAAAGAGGGGGGTGACACGATGATTAGATTGTTAATTAAATTTTATAACATGCTTTTATCAAATGGTGAATTGCCTAACGAATGGAAAGTGGCTCATATTATCCCCATTCACAAAGGTGGATCAAAGAGCCGATGTGAAAACTATAGACCCATCAGCCTTACTTGTGCTATTTGTAAGATTTTAGAAGCTGTCATAAAAACAGACATCTTGGTGTTTCTTAGTAATAGTAATACGATCTTTAGTTCTCAGCATGGCTTTCTGCCTGGGAGATCTACTGCTACCGCATTATTGTCTTTTTTGGAGGATGTATCTCTGTATATTGAAGATTATCAAAATGTCGATGCTATATACCTTGATTTTAAGAAAGCTTTTGACTCAGTCCCTCATAAACGCTTAGTTGGAAAGCTCAAATCGTATGGCATTCAGTCGCCTCTCCTCTCTTGGATCCGCTCCTTCTTAGCGGATCGGTATCAATCTGTGAGGATAGGCAAGTCTTTCTCTAAGTATGTGAAAGTGGTGAGTGGAGTACTACAAGATAGTAGCCTTGGACCGCTTCTTTTCTTAA
>JBCBEA010000812.1:0-1923 GCA_038529195.1 Cyanobacteria bacterium J06600_6 | reverse complement strand
CTGTAGAAATATCGACGCAGAAGCACTTATTTATGCAGCAAAGGAAATAAGGAAAAAATGATGGCTACTACAATAGATGAGATCGCTCAGCACCTAGATAATCGTGACTGGACTTACACGATAGACGAAGCAAAATCTCGCGTTATTGCAGGAGTCAAAGGGGATAATGTCGAAAAATTTGCGATCGTGATTCAACTTTTACGGGATGGTAAATCTCTTCAGCTATACACGCCAGAATTATTGAAGGTTAAAAACCATGTATATAAAGGAGTTCTATTCCAGAGTCTATTGAGTTTAATGTGGGATTGTAACTCTGTTCGCTTTGAATATGACCCTAGAGACGGAGAGCTTCGCGCCACAATCGACTTATTGTTAGAAGATGCACCTTTAACGGTACAGCAGTTTAGTTCTGCTTTATCTCTACTGGTAGAAGCCGTAGATAGTTTGATGATGCCCAGAATGCAATCTATCCTAGCCACGGGTAATGACCCAGGATGCAAAGTGTTGGCAAACAAAATTCTAGACGGCATGTCTCCAGAGATGATTCGCTTGTTAGAGGAAGCAATACGCGATCGCGCTAATCCTAGTTCATAGAGATCTCTTTACACGCAGGGAAAGAAAGTTTTACTTAAGCTACAGCAATACGATTGATCCCCATCATAGAATTCTCAAGGAATGGGAATTAATAACAGGGCAGCGATCGAGAAATCATAATAATCATTTTAATTGTTACAAGCAAGTAATCAATGGACGAAAAAAGAGTACAGACCTATCTTAATTTAATTAATCAATTACTTACCTATCCTAATCAAAAAGAAGAAATTCTTCGGCAAAACAAGGAACTATTGGACAATGGTTTTTTACAAACGGCAACTTACTTCGCTCAAATGCTACAGGAAAAAGGCAAAGAGCAGCCAGCAGGTTTTTTATACAATTTGATTCATCAATTGTTCGTAGTTAACGTAACACAAAATAAACAGGAAGACTATATAGATTTTTTATTGAAAATATTACCAGCAATCCGCAACGGTGCAACTCAAGAACAAATCTATCTATTATTTCATCAAAACTTAGACAAACTAAATCTACAGTCGGCTCAAACCTTGCGTATTTGGGCAAATAAAACCTTTCCAACCTTAAAACCAGAACAACAACAGGGTATAGGGTACGATATTTATAAATATAACGTATTAATTCAAAAGTTCCCTCTAGGAAATAGAGCAGGTAATCTGGAAATTGCCATTACGGGTTACGAAATACTCTTAAGTATTTTCACCCAGAAAGACTTTCCAGAGAATTGGGCGCGTATTCAAAACAGCTTGGGTGCTGCCTACAGAGAAAGAATTAAGGGAAATAAAGTCGATAATTTAGAAATCGCCATTACTTCTTACGAACGAGCTTTAATTATCTACACTCAAAAAGACTTTCCAGTAGATTGGGCAGATACTCAAAACAATCTAGGTAATGCCTATATATCTAGAATCAAAGGAGATAAAGCCGATAACTTAGAAACTGCCATCGCTTGTTACGAAAGAGCCTTAATTATTCATACTCAACAAGACTTTCCTGCATATTGGGCGACCACTCAACACAATCTAGGTAATGCTTACAGTGACAGAATCAAAGGAGATAAAGCTGATAACTTAGAAACTGCTATCTCTTCTTTTGAACGAGCCTTAATCATTCGTACTCAACAAGACTTCCCTTATAATTGGGCGACTACTCAAAACAATTTAGGTAATGTTTATAGTGCCAGAATTAAAGGAGATAAAGCCAATAACTTAGAAACTGCCATTGCTTGTTATAAACGAGCCTTAATCATTCATACTCAGCAAGACTTCCCTTATGATTGGGCGACTACTCAAAACAATTTAGGTAATGTTTATAGTGCCAGAATTAAAGGAAATAAAGCCGATAACTTAG
>JBCBEA010000811.1:0-1928 GCA_038529195.1 Cyanobacteria bacterium J06600_6 | reverse complement strand
AGCCAGAAAATCGCTCATTATCCTTGAAAATCGAAATTCAGTATCATATTTCGATCTCTAAATATATTTTTCTCCTATTAATCCAAGATTGCTTGTATTTCCTCATCGGTCATATTTTCTACATGTGTCAATAGTTTTTCCATTGCCTCAACATCATTATTATCTTCTGCCAAATTATTGCTAATTACACCTGCAATTTTGGCGGCGGTAGGGGATTCAAACAGAAATTCGCGCATGGGAACATCTACGTTAAATTCATCCCGCAGACGAGATACTATTTGAATTGCGAGTAAGGAATGTCCACCTAGTTCAAAGAAGTTATCCTCTACACCAATTTGCTTGATTCCTAGCAACTCTTCCATGGCGCTAACAACAATTCTTTCTATATCATTTCTCGGTGCAGTATATTCGGCTGTCACCTGGGGCTTTTTCTGATTACTTAAAGCACTAAGGCTAGTTTGAGCCTGGAGTTTATCTATTTCAACTAAAGATTTTGGTTTAATCCATTTGTCTATTCTTGGCTGTAAATCTGTGGGAGAAACGATCGCTTGAGTGATACCATTACTCAAAACTGTTTTAGTAATTTCCCACGCCTCGGCGGGATTTATGGCTAAATCGACCAAATCTGAGCCTGTTTTGGCTGTTGATAATTCTTGCTTATAGCCATCCCAATTGATGCTAACCCAGGGCGTACTACCTTCAGCATTTTTAATGCTGACAAAAGTATCCATAAAGATATTAGCAGCAGTATAAGCCGTAAAACCAACGCCTCCGACTACGGAAGATAGAGAGGATTGTAATAGGAAAAAGTCTAGTTCTAGATTGCCGCAAATGCGATCGAGAGTAATCAAACCCTGTACCTTTTCCTGTAACTGTTTGTCTATTTCTGCTGGGGTCAAAGATTGCAGGGGACAGGCATAATTATCTCCCATCGTGCCTGCATGAATCACACCATCAATTTTGCTAAATTGTTCGATCGCGCCTGTTACTAAAGACTGTATTGCAGCTTCATTAGTTAGGCTGGCACCAACAAACTTTATTTCTGTTCCCGATTCGGATAGGGTTTGTAACTGTTGAATTAAATCATATTCGGGACTAGCTTGATTACTCTCTAACCATTGCTGCCAGTCCGATTGTGCGGGTAATCCTTCTCGTCCGATTAAAACCAAATTTGCCCGATACTCCTCGGCTAAAGCATGAGCGTACATCATGCCTAAACCCTCAACTAAATCTCCTGCAATGAGATACGTACCCTGTTGTTTTAAAGGTAATGATTTTTGTCGAGTCAGAGTCAACGGGTTAATAATCTGCTGCCATTTATAATTATGACGATAGGCGATCGCATTTTCGGTAGGAAGAGTCAGGACATCAGTAACTAAATTATCTAATACATTCGGTTTACTTAAATTATCTATTTCTAAGTCAATATTCTGACAAATAATTTGCGGAAATTCTTGAGAAATAACTTTACAAACACCCATCACCATAGCTTTACCAGGATCGAGGGTTTCTACTCCTGTTACCTCCTGAATATTATTAGTGATTATGGATAGCTGAATCGGTTTACTTAGATGTTTAGTAGTTAAAGCCCTAACAAGATAAACCAGACTATTAAATTCTTGTAGAAAGTTGTCGTTAAATATTTCAGCATCGGCAAGAGTCCAAAGATATATTATTTTCTGGGGTAACTTATTTTCCCTGGCTAAATCGTCAATTAGAGCTAGATAGTCATCATAACTATTCGGATTTAACTTATAGGCTTTTTCATTTTGCTGGCTAAACTGTGATTCGATTGAGACTGAAATTACATTGCATTTTAGCTCTTTTAATTTTGCTTTTACTTCTTGTGAAAATAAATCGTAGCGGGAAAAAACCAAACAATCATACTGTTCTTTCAACTCCACATCATGACTCAGTAAAGGCTGAAT
>JBCBEA010000810.1:0-1929 GCA_038529195.1 Cyanobacteria bacterium J06600_6 | reverse complement strand
ATTGAAAAAGTTGTCCATTGTCAATTATCAATTGTCCATTAATAAAATGATTGTTAAATTACCAGGATTTCAGGATTTAGTACGGGATTCCCAAGTTACTTTTAGAACTTTATTAAATGCTTTATCACGCCCAGGAGTAGCACAGAAAATTGACGTTAAATTAATTCCACCATCAGGATTAAATCTTTCATTAAATGTTTCTTGTGCTGCTGCTTGTCTGACTTTATTCGATCTAGAAACTAAAGTATGGTTGCAACCAGGATTAGGTGAAGAGATAAAAAGCTGGCTGTTGTTTCATACAGGCTGTAGTTTTACGGGCGATACGAAACAAGCTGACTTTGCAGTTATCTGGGACATAAATAATGTGCCCGACATATCCCAATTCAAACAAGGAACACCAGTATATCCTGAAGATTCCACCACATTATTAATTATGGTGGGAAGACAAGAAATAGATATGCCATATCCATCAGACAAATACCCAATACTATCGGGTGCAGGAATAGATGGCGAAATTACTTTGGACATAATTCTTCCAGATTCATTTTGGCAACAATGGCAACAAAACCACAAGTCCTATCCACTAGGAGTAGATATATATTTCTTTTCTAACAACGAAGTAGTCGGCTTACCTCGCACCTCCAGCATTATCAACTTGACAGTTTAATATCCTCATCCTTCATCCCTTATCCCTCATCCTTTAAAAATATGTCTTACGTAGCAGTAAAAGGTGGCGAACAAGCAATCCAAAATGCTGAGGCTTTATTACAAGCAATGCGTCGGGGAGATAAAAATATTCCCGAATTGTCCCTCGAACAAATCAAACAACAGTTAGCTTTAGCGGTTAATCGTGTAATGGCGGAAGGAAGTTTGTATGACGAAGATTTAGCAGCTTTAGCCATCAAGCAATCCTGGGGAGATTTAGTTGAGGCAATCTTTTTATTGCGTGCTTATCGAACAACCTTACCTAGGCTCTATTACAGTAAACCGATAGATACAGAAAAAATGCAGATAAAACGGCGTATATCTTCGATCTTTAAAGATGTGCCGGGGGGACAAAAGTTAGGGGCAACCTATGATTATATTCATCGTTTGTTGGATTTTAAATTAGCAGCAGAAGATAACGAATATAATGCACCAGAAAACATCGTAGAGAAGTTTCAAAATAATCCTCTACCAAGATCGATTGATGCCTTAAATAAAGAGGAATTAATTCAGTTAGAAAAAGATGCTGACGATTCAAAACAAGAACCGTTTGACCTTACCAGACAGTCATTAACTACTCCTACAGATCGCGATGCTAAACTGCAAAACCTAGCTCGCGCCGATGAAGGTTTTTTATTAGGTTTGGCTTATTCCACCCAAAGAGGCTATGGCAAAAATCATCCCTTTGCAGGAGAGATAAGGGTAGGTGAAGTCGAGGTAATTATCGAACCAGAAGAATTAGGATTTGAAATTGCGATCGCCGATATTCAAGTAACCGAAGTGCAGATGGTAAATCAGTTTAAAGGTAGCAAAGAATTACCGCCTCAATTTACTCGTGGTTATGGTTTAACTTTTGGCTATAACGAACGCAAAGCGATGTCAATGGCACTAGTAGATCGGGCATTAAGGGCAAAAGAATTTGGAGAAGAAATGGAAGGGGCAGCGCAAGATGAAGAGTTTGTTTTATATCATTCAGATAACGTAGAGGCGCAGGGCTTTGTCCAACATTTAAAGCTACCTCACTATATTGATTTTCAGGCGGAACTAAATTTAGTTAGGCAGATGAGGAAAGAGTCTAGCAATGGACAATTAACAATGGACAATTAACAATTATTGTTTTTGTCAGCTTAAAGATATTAATATTATTCGATTTCAGCAAAGACATGAATGCGATCATCGGATTAAATCATCTAAGCTTAGCAGTTAGTAATTTATGGAAGCAGT
>JBCBEA010000809.1:0-1929 GCA_038529195.1 Cyanobacteria bacterium J06600_6 | reverse complement strand
CTGAACCGATGACGATGGTCACTGATTATCTAATTTCAGCTGAAGCTTTAATCTTTGCTATCCTGCTTTTTAGGAATAGAAATAAATCAGCCTTTCTTAATCTTTGGGTGGCAGCCTTTACTACTATAAGTGTTGCTGCATTTTTGGGTGGAACTTATCACGGCTTTGCATTTTATCTTCAAGATAGTACAAGCATGGCTTTGTGGATCGGGGTAGTTTATTCTCTCAGTCTATATAGCTTTTTAGTTCTCTCCGCAACTATCATTAATTTTACTCCTTGTAAGTTTCATCAACTTTTTATTGCTTTAGTTGGATTTAAATCTCTGTTTTATTTGTATATTGCAGGACAAAAAGATGACTTTATCTATGTCATTGCCGATTACATATCAGCCATGGTCGCAGTATTAGCTATTTTAAGCTTGACTTTTGATGTCAATAAAAAAACAAGTACTGTTCTTTTAATAGCTGGCATCCTAGTTTCATTTGTTGCTGCTGGAGTTCAGCAGAGTGGCATAATCTTGGCTGAAAACTTGAACTACAATGATCTTTCCCACATAATTTCGCTCATATCGTTTTGGTTACTTTACAGGGGGTGTGATATCATCTGTAATCAAACAGATTCATAGCATAATCAGAAAAGATATTTTATTTCTAAAGCTACGACCCTCGATACTATCTGCTCTGGCATTATCTTACTCAACGAAACCAGTGTCTGACTACTTAGCTACGGCATCGGGTAATTCATCTTCAACCAAACGGATGGGGGGGTATTGATAGGCAACGATGGTGGCAAAGATAATAAATATGCCGATCGCGATAAACAGTAGACCAATACCTCTGCCTTCTCCCACACCAATTAATACCCCCAGACTATTAGCGAGCGATCCTTCTGGCACGAGCAAGGGTTGAAAAATATATTCGGCTAAAGGTCCTGCAACAAGATAGGCTAGGGGAAAAGATGACCAGGCGATCGCGCCCCGCATGGCAAAGACACGTCCCTGGACTTCTGGCGCAACTTTAACCTGCCAAATAGCATTACTAGAGCCAGTAATAATTGGTACGCTCAGAAAAAACAGAAACGCTGCTGCCGTAATTAAAACGGGGTTAGGTCTTAATCCTGCAGCTAAAATTGAAGCACCTAAAACCACCTCAAACACAAAAACACCGTTGACTCGTCGCTCGAAACCGCCCCAAATGCTCATCAAAATTCCGCCAATTAACCAGCCAATCGCTGCTAAAGACAAGATTTGACCGAGTACCTGAGCATTCGTGAAGCTCAACACCATGGGCGTGATCAAAACTTGAACTATGCCGATCGTAAAATTAGTAACCACAAAAAAGATCAGCATCATGAGCAGTCCTGGTCTAGCAAGGATATACTTCCAACCATAGTTAACGTCAGTCCAGAAGGAAGTCTGAGTTGTGTCCCGATCGCCATTTTTTAAACGCTCTGGGAGACGTACTGCTAGCAAAGTAAATAAGGCAAAGCCAAATGTAGCAAAATCGATCGCAATAATTCCCTGAAGTTGAATTATGTCAACTAAGATGCCTGCCAAGATTGGCGAAAATAGGTGTCCTGCTGCTTTGCCTAACTGAATCATGCCATTGGCACGACCAAAATTTTCTTTACTGACCAAAAGAGTCGGAATCGCATTATATGCAGGTACTTGAAATCCTTTACAGGTAGAACTTAAAGCCATTGCTAGGTAAATATGCCAAATTTCTAATTTATCTAGCCCAAATAATAGAGCGATCGCCCCAGTCCCCAAAGCCGAACCAATATCGCTGAGAATCATCACCCAGCGTTTGTCCCAGCGATCGACAATTGCTCCCGCAACAGGAGCTACCAAAATGGCTGGCAGTTCAGTAAATAAATAGATTAGGGAAAATTGAGTTGCAGAGCCAGTAGTTTGATAAACCCACACCCCT
>JBCBEA010000808.1:0-1930 GCA_038529195.1 Cyanobacteria bacterium J06600_6 | reverse complement strand
AGAAAAATATAGCATCAATAAAATAAATTGCTTACTTTCTAAATAGAAAATAAATGCCAAAACACAACAGGTTAAAAAAAATAACTGCTAATAGCTTATTAGGAACACTAATCTTTAGCGGTTTAGCAGTTGAAAGTAATGCTGCAGCACCGATTATTGAACCGCCAACAACTCCTGTTCCGACAAGAACTTTAATTAATCCTAGTTTTGAATATCCTGCCTACAGTGACACAAACTGGAAAAGTCTGGATAGCTATATTCCTGGAGATGATACGACTCTTCAAGGTTGGTTTTCGACTCATCCAACTACAGGGTATTCAGGAGCGGGAAATTCAAGATACAACGATGCGAATGGAAATCCCTTTGAACATCTAGTAGAACTTTGGGTCAATGCTTTTCAAGGGGTGCAAGCTCCTCAAGGGAATCAATTTGCCGAACTAAATGCTCAAGCTGATTCTGCTCTTTATCAAGATATACTAGTTTTCTCGAACGAAACAATACCTTGGTCGGCAAGTCACCGAGGACGTTCTCAAGACAATATTGCTGACATAGCAGAAGTTTTTATTTCCGATCCTCTAGATTGGACAGGAGCAACTTTTAATGGGACTAAGCTTTATTCTGCTAATCTATCAACTTCCAAGAATGGAACAATTTCAGCAATAAACCCAGTTTTAGGTAATGTAGCAGGCAGCGATGCCCAAAACTCCCTAAGTAATGGGTGGGCAAAATACTCTGATACTTGGTCAGGACCTTCGGCTACCAAAAAATACCGTTTTGCTTTCCAATCTGTTAGTACTGGAGGTGGAAACAATACAATCGGTAACTTCCTAGATGACATTCAAATCAAACTTTCGCCAATCGTAGATCTAGTCGATCCTGGAATTGAAAAAGTTTACCTTGTAGGAGACAGTGTTTATTATCTTCCTGTCCGTATTAATGGTAAATCTGAATCTGAAGCAAAAATTGAGATAGATGTTGCCTTAGGGTCAGCTGATTTTACTGATTATGCCCTTGGAAGCTTACTTTCTGGCAATAATACTGCGGTTGTCAACAATATCACCGCTTCTAAATTAGATAATGGCAATATAGAAGTGACAGTGCCTCCTGGTCTTTACGATCCAAATAACCCTAGCTACTATATTAGTGTTCCTATAGATTTCAAAGAAGCAACTGCATCTCAAGATCAAATAGCAAAATTTAAGGTGACTAGCGTTTCTGGTGGTGGAGGACAAGGAGTTCAAAATCTATTGATTCCCCCTGAGGACTCTGGTTTTGATACAGAATTAGAAACAAAAGTATTAGCTTTTGCTTATGCTGATTAAAATAGCTGCTTTTTCATAATCTGAAAAACTAGAAAAAAGCGATCGCTCATCTAATTGCGATCGCTTTTTTCTTTGCTAGAGAATGAGAAATCTTAAGACAGATTGTGATACCCCAAAGAAAATCAGTTAGGTGCGATAAAGTCGTAATAGTAGAAATCCCGATCGCTATTTATGTCATCTGAGAAGCACCGCAATACAGAAAGAAATATTATTACTGACTGTCGTAATATTGATAAATCACAGCTTTCACCGATGTATAAGCATTATGTCGAGGTGAAAGAGCAATATCCCAACGCTCTATTGCTATATCGAGTTGGTGACTTTTTTGAGTGCTTTTTTCAGGATGCCGTAACTATCGCTAGAGAACTCGAACTGGTGCAAACTAGTAAGGAAGGAGGCAAAGAATTGGGGCGGGTAGCTATGACGGGAGTGCCTCATCATGCCTTAGATCGTTATAGTACGCTGTTAGTGGAAAAGGGTTATGCAGTGGCAATCTGCGATCAGGTGGAAGATGCTAAAATCGCCACTGCAGAAAGACGCATGGTCAAGCGGGAGATCCAAAAGTTACTTACTCCTGGAACCTTAACCGATGACGGGATGCTGCAGGC
>JBCBEA010000807.1:0-1935 GCA_038529195.1 Cyanobacteria bacterium J06600_6 | reverse complement strand
TTTGAGACTTAAAAAACATCTGTATATTAGTATACCGATATCTTTTTCTCGACAAGGTTATGATACGTATCTTTTTTCCTTCTAAACTTTAACAAAGTCATAGTTTCCGCATAATAAGTATTTCGAACGATATGAAGATATCGTTCGTTTTTTTTTAATTCGAAGTATCATCTGATGTCTAACAAAAGAAGTAATCGTAAGAAAACCAAGAAATATTTTTGTCCTGATTGTGATCAACGATTATGGAGATTAGGAAATAGTAAACACCATATTTATTATCAAAATGCAGAGGAAATCAGAAAGAATACGGGAATGAGCTTGAAAAAGGCCAAATTACTTTCTTTGCAGAATACAACCTACCTAGATCCTAATAAATGGATCGAAGCGTTTTGCTGTCCTACTCATGGAATGATGTGGATTTTTGTATCTGTCCAAGACCAAAACTACAGGTATAGATTAGCTGAGGCTAGCGACTGGTCGCGCACTGACAAGACTATCGATCCTAGAATTGGTAATCCTTCCGTCAGCGAATTCACTCTTCGCATGAGTCGAAAACTTCAGTAAAAGTACTTAATAGTGAGGGATATGGCTGCAAAGCAAAGCGGTTTAAGCATTTGATTATGATACCAACTAAAAAATTACTCGACATTCCGATTACCTGCTTGCCTTTTGAAGAGCAAATTATGCTTATGTTGCGCTGGGCAAAGACGAGGAATAGTAAAGCAGTTTGTCTGGCGAATGTTCACATGCTGATTGAGGCATATCGAAATCCTGACTTCGCTAGTGTGCTGCATCAGGCGAATCTAGTTACTCCCGACGGTAAACCTTTGGTACTCATGCTACAAAGGCTGGGAATTAAACATCAGAATCAAGTTTCCGGAATGGATGTTTTTCTCAATCTCTGTGATTTGGCGGAGCAAACAGGAATAAAAGTTTATTTTCTTGGCTCGACTCAGAAGATTCTGAATAAAATCAAGCGAAATTTAGATAATGAGTATCCTGTATTGCGAGTGGCGGGCATGAAAGCGATCGCCAAGATCGAGACAGAAGATATTACTAAATCTTATGACTGGGAGCTAATCAACGAAATTAATCAAAGCGGTGCGGGTATTGTATTTGTATGTTTGGGTTGTCCTAAACAAGAAATTTGGATTTCTCACTACCTCGGCTCGATCAACAGTGTCATGGTCGGAGTTGGAGCGGTATTTTCGATGTATGCAGGAATAAATCCCCGAGCGCCACGCTGGATTCAGCAGGTCGGTATGGAATGGCTATATCGGTTACTACAAGAACCACGAAGATTGTGGGGGCGCTACAGCTCAACGATTCCTCCTTTTTTATACTTAGCTAGCAAGGAACTAGTCACTCCCTATAAAGAAAAGTTAAGGGAAGTTAGATGGCGCAAGACTAAAAGAAATATCACAATCGATTTAGAGGCAATTGAATCTCCTCGCGAAAAGTTGGGGGAAATTTTAGTCAGGCAAGATGTGATTACGAGGAAAGATCTCGAGAGTTGTCTATTAAAACAAAATTTAGAGCAAAAGTCCAAATTAGGCGAAATCCTAGTACGCCGAAATCTAATGTCGAGACCGCAACTTAAGTTTTATTTAAAAAATCAAAACATCAAGTTTGAGGACTTTCTGGTGGACAAGAAAGTTTTGAATCGTCGTAGTTTGAAAAGTATTTTGGCCTTGAGAGGCGACTCGAATAAAAAAATTAGCGAAATTATTTTAGAGCAAAGTATTCTCACAGAAGAACGATTGAAAGAGCTTTTCATTGAATACTACACGCGCCGCAAAGGATTGTTTCTAGCGGAGAGCCAACAGAATAGTGAAGACGATAATTTATCTCACTGGGTTAACGAACTGCTGATTCACTAATAGTGGCTTGAAAGAAAAACTGTTTACTTTGTATTAAATTGCAATTTTAAAAAAG
>JBCBEA010000806.1:0-1936 GCA_038529195.1 Cyanobacteria bacterium J06600_6 | reverse complement strand
CATCACCACCAGCTTTAGCCGTTTGCGCCATCAAGACCAAGGCATTTAAATTAAAGCTAACTGATAAAAAGGATGTGGAAGGTTTGCCTCCCAGTGCCTTGGTTGCGTCCAAAACATTATTCGAAAACTTAGTAGACAATTCCGCAGATTCTAGCTGAATCTGATTAAACTTTTCCTTTGCCTCACCTTCTAGTCCCACACCAGAGAGTTCAAAGTCGCGGATCGAAGACTCAACAATACGCTGTTGTGCGGGTTCGAGGCCATCCCACTCCGAACCTTCTTTAATACCTTTAAATGCTGCGTATAGAGACTGGCTTTGACTGAGCTGATTGTAGAACTTAACAATCTCTGGCTGCATCTTCTCATAAGCTTCGCGCAACTCAGGACTATTCTTGACGCTCATCAAGTGTCCGACAATACCCCAACTCCAGCTTAAACGCTCTTCCAATTTTGTGAGAGGCTCGACCAAACCAGACCAAGTAGGAGTCACATTCTCTTCTAGCTTGCTAACTCCCTCTGATAGCTCTTTTAACAGTTGAGTTATCGCAGGTTCTACCTGTTCCGCCTTAATCTCGTCAAACGGGGGTAATCCCTTGCCAATCAATAAAGGATTTTTAGTAATAGTTGCGTCTGTCATGTAAATCTATATGCTTGCAGCTTATATTTATATTTATTTACATTAACGCTTTATCCTTTTGTATTGTTTTATGTGACAGGTTGGGATTACCGAAAAAGATAACATCACTTTAAAAATAGGATGATGCTTACTGTATATGTTTTAATCAAAAGCGATCGCTCTATTGACTCAACAAGCTAACCATTTTTGCTTTACTAAATTTGCTGTAGCCACTTAACTTACGTTTTTTAGCAATCTTTTTCAGTTCGCTGACCTTCATCGTGTTGAGAAGTTTAGAGTCTTTAATATCATCAGGGATAGGTTCGGGAGTTAGATAAAATACCTGTTCTAAAAATTTGACTTTTTTGCCTGCTGTAATGCCACATTTGAGAGTCGTAATCGGTGTCAAAGCCTGCCAATATTGGCGTGGTGCTTCGTCAATGCGGTTAGTTGTTTTAAGTAGATCTAGCTTTTTAAAGGGACAATCAGGTTGTTGGGTCAGATATTCCAGCGCTGATTTTATTTCAGCCGTTGAGGCATTGGATAAATTTATTCTAGGTACTTCTTCCCTGGCTAACATTCTGCTTAACTTGGCTGTAATTTCGCTATCGTCAGCAATAATGCACCAGACTTTGTCTAATCCTGCTGCTTCGGCGACGGCGTAGATAAAGTTATTCCCAATTACCTGATAGCTATCATCAGCAAGTTCTTTAACAATTAAAGGAATCCAGTTTCTTGCATCACTATTACTCAATTCTTGCGCCGTAGCATTAATTAAATACTCAGAATTAGTTACGCTTTCATTCGCCTCGATTAATTCTAAATCGAGATACATTAGATTACCGACATCACTTAAATTACTCATTGTATAAAATACTCCTTAGCTAATTGTGAATAATAATCGTAAGCAATTTTATATCTATAGGCAGCAGGGATTTTATCAAAGCCACAGTTCGCTATCCAAGCACTGTTTGGTAGTTCAAATATTTTGGTGTTATTTCCTGGTTTGAATTGAGGAAAAAAATAGGGTAGCAAATCAAATCTATGTTTACTTTTCGCCGCTTTAATAATTTCGGAAATCGCTCTTTGAGCATTAACTCTTCCTGGAGGAGTTATTTTACCTCCGTTAAAGAAGATTGGTAAGGCGATCGCTCCCCATTCTAATCCTTGACTTTTTGCTTGTCGATTCTGCTGAATTTCTGGAATATAGTTGCAAATTGTAATTGCAGCATTTTTTAAAGAACGAACATTGTTGTGCTGCGTAGGAATTAAGAGAGTGCATCCCAAGAATGCAGTAAGTAGAAAGACTCAGTGAATATT
>JBCBEA010000805.1:0-1945 GCA_038529195.1 Cyanobacteria bacterium J06600_6 | reverse complement strand
CCTAATGACATTCCTACGTCGCCCAAAGATGCAAAAACCAGCCGATCGCAATTCCCAAGAAGACAAATCTAACTACCTGCCAAAAAACATCTGGGAGCAAGATACTCTCTAAATTAAGTTCTAAAGCATCTAGCTCTTTTTGCAGACTGCGCAGCTCTGTTTTAAGGGGTTTGGGTAAAGAGTTAGGCTGCTGCTTTAATTCTTCCTGGCGGTTTTTTATCTGCGATCGCTTTTCCCAATCTTGTTTGACCTGAGTATGTCGCGACTGAAGCTGGATCAGGGATTCTTCTACCTCAATTAAGATCTGTGCCAACTCATTTTCTTTAGTATCGCCAGATTTAGGGGATGACATCGTTAAAATTAACTATAAAGCAATTTAGATCGACACGATATTAACCTATGTTTGAAATAACGCCCCTCTCCACCAATAAAATTTCCGCTGAGTTTACAGATTTGGAATTAGCTCAGGCTTTAGCCGAACGTAGCGTCATCGCTCACCAAAATTGGCATCGACTTAAAGGCAACCGCCAAGCCCAGGCAAAACAGCAGTTGACTTCGGCACTAATTTTTCTACTTAGCGATCGCCCCCAAGAAGCATTGCTTCATATCGAACAGGCAGCAGGCTGGCTCAACGGTTCATTAGCCTCTCCTCCCTGTCCCGATGCTCAAAAACGTAAACAAAATCGAGTGTAAACTGTTTGTAAAATAAATTACCAAAATATTTTTGAAAGAGGTGGACATCTACTATGGCAGGACATAGTAAGTGGGCAAATATCAAAAGGCAAAAAGCCAGGGTTGATGCGAAAAAAGGCAAAACTTTTACCCAGCTATCGAGAGCAATTATCGTCGCTGCGCGCAATGGAGTTGCCGATCCTGATGGTAATTTTCAGCTACGCACCGCGATTGATAAAGCCAAAGCAGCAGGAGTTTCAAATGAGAGTATCGATCGCTCTCTCGCCAAAGGTGCAGGTACATACCAAGACGATAGTGCAGCCTTAGAGGAGATTCGCTACGAAGGTTATGGTGCAGGTGGGGTAGCAGTTTTGGTGGAAGCCCTAACCGATAATCGTAATCGTACCGCTGCTTATCTACGCACCGCTTTTACTAAGAATGGCGGAAATTTAGGCGAGATCGGCTGTGTAAGCTGGATGTTCGAGCAAAAAGGCGTAATTACTCTCAATACAAATGACGAAGATCAGCTGTTAGAAGCCTCCATGGAAGGAGGTGCAGATAGTTATGAATTTGATGAAGATTGCGCCGAGGTACTAACTGAAGTCGCTAACCTCGAAAACTTGAATCGAACTTTACAACAGTACGAGTTAGAAATTGCCGAACTAGAACTGCGCTGGATACCAAACAACATAATTGAAGTAACCGATCCAGAGCAAGGGCGATCGCTGGTTAAACTGCTAGAAACTCTAGAATCATTGGACGACGTGCAGAATGTCACGGCTAATTGCGATTTGAGTGAAGAATTAGTCATGGCAAACGATTAGGTTGACAAGAGGTCAGAGGTAATCAGAGCTAAAAATCTAGTTAGACTAAAGAGAACAGAAGATCTAGGCGATCGCCCTTTCTACCAAATTTCTAATTAAAATGCTCGAATTACATACTCACACTACCTATTCTGACGGCATCTTAACTCCTCAGCAGCTTGTCGAACGAGCAGCAAATAACGGTGTCAAAGCCATGGCAATTACCGATCACGATACTCTACACGGTTGGGATGAGGCGATCGCAGCAGCAGAAACCTACGGCATGGAGATTGTGCCAGGGGTAGAATTGAGTACCGTCCACAACGGGCGATCGCTTCATATTTTGGGCTACTATCCTCAACGAGAGCTAATTAGCGCTCCTCTGGCAGAGCGTTTAGCAGGTAGAAAACGTCGGGCGAAAAAGATGGTAGAAAACCTTAAAGAGATGGGTTATCCCCTGGAATTGAACC
>JBCBEA010000804.1:0-1946 GCA_038529195.1 Cyanobacteria bacterium J06600_6 | reverse complement strand
ACGATAGTATTCAAGATCTAATTGACAATGCTAGGGTTGACGGCTACTTTCTTGCCTTACCTAATTTGCCTAATACTTTTATGGCAGATGTTGCCCGTCAGTTCATTAAATCTGGCTGGCAAGGTGTTTTGGTAGATGCTCTCAAGCGGACTAGCGCCGTAGAACAATTACTAGAATTACAGTCCGATCTATCAGAAGCAGGTATTACCTATATGACAGGCTGCGGTGCAACTCCTGGTTTACTTACTGCTGCGGCTGCCGTTGCTGCTCAAAGTTACGCAGAAATCCACAGTGTCAAAATTACTTTTGGAGTAGGTATTGCGAACTGGGAAGCCTATCGCGCGACGATTCGCGAAGATATTGCTCACATGCCCGAATACGATGTCGAAAAAGCTCGTGCCATGAGCGATGATGATGTTGCCCTATTACTAGACAAAACTGACGGCATTATTTCTCTAGAAAACATGGAACATGCCGACGATATTATGCTCGAACTTGCGGGAATTTGCGATCGCGATCGTGTCACTGTGGGGGGAGTAGTAGATACCCGTAACCCCAAAAAGCCTTTAAGTACTAATGTCCAAGTTACGGGACGTACTTTTGAAGGTAAAATCTCTACCCATACCTTTACCCTCGGAGATGAAACTAGCATGGCTGCCAATGTTTGTGGTCCCGCTTTTGGTTATCTCAAAGCAGGCGTAGGCTTAAAGCTTCGCGGAATCACAGGTTTATTTACCGCAGCGGAAATTATGCCTCAATTCGTCAAGTAGTTTCTCTCAAGCAATTTAAGAAGTAAAAAGCAGATCTAGCTGATTCGGGATCTGCTTTTTTATTTGTCTGAAAAAATAGCAAGATCGAAATAAGCGACATTCTTTCTGCCCTCTACTTTCTTAGATCATCCTCATACTCAAGTCTAGCCAGGTAGATCTAGTAATCGGCGCACTGCTAGAGATATAGTCAACTCCTGTTTCCGCCACAGCACGAATAGTTTTTAAGGTTATATTTCCCGAAGCCTCAATTCTGACTCGCGAATTTGTTTCTCTAATCAATCTAATTGCAGGAGTCATTTTTTCGGGAGACATATTATCCAACATAATTATGTCCGCACCATGTTCTAATGCTTCTTTCACTTCTTCTATATTTGATGTCTCTACCTCAATGTTTAGGGGATAAGGAATATTGTTTCTCAGTAAAGCGATCGCCTGTTCTATTCCTCCTGCTGCTTTGATATGGTTGTCCTTAATCATCACCGCATCATCTAACCCCATTCGATGATTAACCGCACCACCAACTCTTGTCGCATACTTCTCCAATATCCTTAAGCCTGGAGTCGTCTTTCTGGTATCTACTAATCTAGTCGGCAAATTGCCAATTTCTTTTACATAGCTACGGGTAGCCGTTGCAATTCCACTCAGGCGCATGGCTAAATTCAATGCGACTCTTTCTCCTGTCAGTAAGGCTTCTCTATTACCTTCAATACTGGCTATCTTGGTTCCTGACTGACAATAATCCCCTTCTTTTACCTCAAGAGTAAATCTTGCTTCTCGATCCAATAACTCAAATACTCTAGCTGCGATCGGTAATCCTGCAACCACTCCATCTTCTTTTACAACCCACACTGCTTGATTTGTCTCTGAGCGATCTTTAAATAGTCCCTGAGTAGTAAAATCCCCTCGACCAATATCTTCAAGCAACCAATTTTCTAGCAGGCGATCGAGAATTATTAAGGAAGGTAAAGTGGCCATGAATCTTTTTTAGTGTTAAATATGAGATTAATTTAAATGCTTTAACACTATAGCTAGCAAAGTTTCAAAGGCGATAGTGGAGCAATAAAAAAGCAGATTTCTAAAATAATTCAAAGAAAGGGGTTGACATGGAATGAAATAGTCCCTATATTGGTAAATGCGCGGTTGAGAGACGCAAGTCGCTCTTCAGCGGACAGAACC
>JBCBEA010000803.1:0-1947 GCA_038529195.1 Cyanobacteria bacterium J06600_6 | reverse complement strand
ACCAATATGCAAATATTTATTGCCTCGCGCTTTTGCCCAAAGACGCATCTGGTGTAGCAAGAGATTAAAAGGAGACTTTTTGAGAAACTCGCTTTTTGTTCCTCCCAAATGAGCCTGAACAATGCCACAGGATTCAAAGAATAAACAGGCGCAGACAATCTCTTCTTCTAGTTCAACTACTCCTAAATGAACTTTGTCCCCCAACCTCAATAGTCCTTCAAAATAATCGCGACTAAAGTAATAGCTATCCTGTGCCTTAACGCGGTTCATTGTCTCTTCGTAGATCATAATGAACTCGTCAATATATTCAGCATAAGACACAGTCTTGGCAGTAAAACCAAGCCTCATACACTTATTAATTGTGCTTTGATGTCCGCGACGAGTCTTCGCCCAAATCTTCCCTTCATCTAGAGTTAAATCGATCGAAACTGTCTTACCATTTTCGCTTAAACGTTCAGATTGAAATACTTTAGCGAACCCCTCTCCCAGAATAGGATGTAGCCGTAAGAAAGCCGAGCAAACCCCCCTTTTTTGTAGGGTGTGGCGAAATTGTTGAAGAGCAAATTCGGGAAATTCTGGGTGTTCCGTTGCTGCCTGGCTCATCAGGATTCCAGGATAACCATAGGGAGAAATAATGTCATAGACTTTTGTCTCTGTTGAACCGAGGATATCACCGCAGGATCTCAATAAATAGGGTGCAAAAAATATTTTATCGTCCTCTTCTAGCAAAAAAGCTTCGGGAGTGGTTTCTGTACGTTTGGCATCCAAATCTACATAGTCAGGCAGATGGTATACATCATGGGGCAGCTGTTCTAGAGTTGAAGACCATAGAGGATGATTTACATCTAGGGTGACGATGTTCATTGCGGATTAAATTTAAAATAATTATGTTGATTTTAAAGTTGGCTGAGCTATTTTACGGAGAGTCTAGGAGGCGCTCCAAACAACGGGGAAAATTTTTGGATCGCTAAAGTCAGGGTCGCCATTCGGCAAAGTACGGCAAAGCTGTTCGTCAAAAATATGGATCTCTTGACCTTGGCTATTGGTATAGGGTCGATAGTGGTTATCTTGGTCTTGCAGGTGTACCGCGAAGGCTTGACGATGTTGAGGACTACGATTGGGATAGCTACCGTGAATCGTCCAGCAGTTGTGGAAACTAACCTGCCCCTTGTTTAGCGTCATTGGTACCTTTACCACCTCCTTGCCCGCTGCCTGAAATTCAGCAGTCAAATCATTTAAATTAGGATTGTTAAAGTGACGCATCGACTGTAAACCAGACCAACGATGACTTTTGTCTAGCACCACCAGTGGCGCTCTAGCCTCATCACAATCATGAAACGGAATCCAGGCAGTTAGCAATTTATCTGAACTACAGGTACTCCAGTAAGCGCGATCGCTATGCCAGCCCACGGCATTATTTACGGTCTGACCGGGCTTAGCAGAGGGCTTATAAACAAGCTGATCATCCAAGACCCGAATTGACTCTGTTCTTGCCAAACGTGCCGCGATCGCCCCAATTACTGGCTGTAGAGCGAGCTGCTTTAGCTCTGTTTTTTGTAAGGAGACAAATTCATTGTTGCGGATAATGTCGCCGTCTTCGGGCTTCCAGTTACTGTAGCCTGTGGCAAAGGGAATCGTGCCATCTCTGGCACCATCATAAAAAGCCTGGCTGCCTGCTTCTGCGAGGTCAATAATGCGATCGGGAATTATGGGAGGAGATATGTACCAGCCATGTTCTTCGTAGAAGCGAACATCTTCTTCTGTAGGTAGAAGAGCCTGTTGTTCTGGGGTAAAAACTCGTTCGAGAATACTCATAAATTTTAATACGTATCTTAAAGCTGGAACAATCGAAATATGGTTTTTTAAAGTTTGAATTAAATCTTATATTTATTAATACCAGTTAATATTACTGTAAAAATATTGAAAATAAATTAAATTATGAAATAT
>JBCBEA010000802.1:0-1949 GCA_038529195.1 Cyanobacteria bacterium J06600_6 | reverse complement strand
TTGCGTAACGTCACATAGATAAGATAAAACGCAATATAGGTAATTTTCACTGTTTTGAGCCACATAGAAATTTTCGATGTCTGTGTACGTGGCTAAACAGTTTGAACATTGTCACCCTCGACAGTTTACTTATCCGAAGGTGTATCCTTTAGGTCAACGTAACTGCTTCGCAATTGTCCATTATTTAAACAGATCGATGAGGTGCCTAACATCAGTTATCTATATCCACATTAACTACAAAATCTACTTCTTATAAGCCTTCGCTGAAGCGGAGATCCAGGTATAGGCAGCAATACCAAGAGGCAACAAAATAAATGTTGCCCCAGAAGTAATCGGATGAGTGCGGATAGTTGAGATTGAACTCATGGCTGCAACGCCTAAACCACAGTAAGCCAATCCTACCAAGGGAATTCCCAAAACAAGAAACATAAATTTTTTATCATTGGGATTCATCGCAGTGTCGCTATATTCAAAAATTATTTTTATTATTACTCACCGAGTCTTTCAATCTTCTCGATCTTTGACTATTGTCCTAATTCCTTCGAGCGCGCGGTAGCGGTTTTTACTGCTTCAATTAATGCCGAGCGAAATCCTGCGCTTTCTAATTTAGCAACTCCAGCGATCGTCGTGCCACCTGGACTAGTCACCTGATCTTTTAATACTCCTGGATGTAGCTGAGTTTCCTTAACCAAGGTAGCCGTACCCAATACTGTTTGGGTTGCCAACTGTAGCGCGATCGCTCTAGGTAATCCCGAAGCAACACCACCATCGGCTAAGGCTTCAATTGCTAAAGCCACAAAAGCAGGACCCGAACCCGATAAGCCCGTCACCGCATCCATCGATGATTCTGAGACTTCTACCACTTCTCCAACGGCAGCAAAAATTGATTTTGCCTGTTCAATTTGCTCTGCTTGAGCCTGAGTCCCTGCTGCGATCGCCGTCATCCCTGCCCCTACCGTAGCGGGAGTATTGGGCATTACTCGAATTACAGGCTGTTGGGGAAAAGCCTGTTCTAATTTAGCGATCGTTACCCCTGCCAAAATAGAAATTACTGTCCCTTGAGGATTAGGAATCAAATTGCTAACTACCGTAGCTAAAATTTGCGGTTTAACCGCCAGCAATAAAATAGGAGAATTAGATACAGCAGCCTGATTATCTGCCGTTACCTGAACCTGATATTTTTGAGCCAAGAAATCTCTTCTTTCGGCTCTAGGTTCGCTAACTAATACGGTATCAGCAGCAAAAACCTGTTCAACTAAAAGGCGGGATAATATAGCTTCTGCCATTACCCCGCCACCAATGATACTGAGGCAAATACTATTAGATTTCATGTTCTAATAATACTATCTCAATTGCTCTAATTTTACTTACTGAGCTGCAACGTTAGGCTGCTGTCCCCAAGCTTCAGGAGTAGGAGTGTTGTTAGTACGACGTACGTGAGCTTCAGGAGTATGTACATCTTTTAAAATGCCGTTAAGGCTGCTAACTTTAACGGAGCTAGGAGTAAACAAGAAGATGCTTTCACCGACTCTCTCCTGATGTCCGTCCATAGCGTAGGTGCCACCCGCAATAAAATCAACGGCTCTTTGTGCTTCTTCAGGATTCATAATGTTGAGATTCAAGACTACTGACTTGCGATCGCGCAAAGCCAAAATAACTTGAGGCATTTCTTCAAAAGAATGAGGCTCAATTACCACAACTTCTGAGTTGCCGTTTCCTAATCCAGGCATACCTATTACGTTGCTCATTTTCATTTCTTTACGATTAGTTTTCTGACTGCTAGTCGGAACTTTGGTTAATTCTGGCTGATTACTAGTAGTCGCAGCATTGATAAAAGTTTGCCCGTCTATTTCTTCTTGAGCAGGATCGTACTCAATGTAATCTTCATCTTCGCCTTCATATCCGTTTTCAATTCCGAAAAATTCTTTTAAGGTATCAAACATATTGCT
>JBCBEA010000801.1:0-1959 GCA_038529195.1 Cyanobacteria bacterium J06600_6 | reverse complement strand
CTCTAACTCCCAACGGTAAGATAGATCGACAAGCTCTGCCCAAAGTAGATTCAATCCAAAGTGCTTTAAACGCAGTCTATAAACAGCCTCAGTCGGAAATCGAAAGAGCGATCGCCGAAATTTGGCAAAATGTCTTACAAGTCGATCGCGTCGGTTTAACGGACAATTTCTTTGACTTGGGTGGACAGTCTTTATTGATGATTCGAGTCCATAGTCTGCTTAAAGATAAATTGGCAGTAGATATATCTTTGATGGATCTGTTTCGATATCCTACCGTTGCCTCTTTAGCTGAATATATCAAGCTGGCTGCTACAGGCGATCGCTCTAACTCAGATCTAAAAATCGACAATGCGATCAACAAAAATCGGGTTGATGCAGGGAAAGATCGTCTGATGTTGAGACGGAAAAAACGCCGAATATAATCCAATTACTTACAGTGCATAAATATGCACTAATATTGCACCTATTTATCTAAATTAATCGTTACGAACGCTAGTTGCATCTAAATCAAGAAGCACAATGCTTGCCTCGTCTATGTTTGCCTTTTCCTGATCGCCCTGGCGAACAAAGCCTTAAGTTAAAGGCGGTACATATTAAAAAAATTTATTGTTGCGTTCCAGATTTAAAAATGATATGTTCAAATTGTATCTACTTATTGAAAGTAATTCTCAATTCTACTGAAACTTGAGTCGAAGGAAATAGACTTCAGTAGCAAAAATTTTAGCACTAAGTTATCGATCGCTATCATGTCGATTAATAGATAAATCTAGTAAATCAAGCAGAGCAATTTTGCTTGTAGATTTATAGATTTCAGTTACCTACGAACGACCCTTAGTCAATAAATGCTACTTGTATGATAGTCTTCACTATTACTAATTATTTATATTAATTTGGATACTAAATATTCTCTATGCTCAAATTTATTGTCAATTATGAAACCTAAAATTTCTCTACAAACCCTTACAGGTACATTTAACGGCGAACGTAACGAACTGCGAGATACTATTCTCAGCAATGATGTCGTTGAATCACTAGGCGAACAGGAAGGCGCATCTGTTGTTGCTTTCAGTATCCAGACCGAGGGGGAAATTCCCGAAGATGGTTTAGTGGTGACGGTATACAGTGATATTGTCTTGACCGACTATTTTGCCAACTTAGGTAGAGAACCTTTTGTGGTTGGAGGCGAAATTGATGAAGCGGTATATGACGGCGAGACGGGAGAAGCGACAGGCTTTAGCGTGCGGGTCAATAGTCCCAATGCTCTAGTCAGTTTCTCTGTTGAAAGTAAAGAAGAAGTAGAAACCGACGGTGTAGAAGCAGCTAACTTCACTTTGGCAGAGAGAGATACTTACGCTATTGATGAAGCTAGTGCAGGTTCTATAGTTAACTTCTACGATAATCTAGAAACTGCCCCCGTAAGCGAAGGCGCTCCTACGGTTAGCCTTAATGTGAGTGAAACCAAACTCATTGAAACTGAAGGTAACACCACTACTTTTTCTTTTCACGTTGATGGCGAGATTCCCGAAGATGGTTTGCTAGTCTATGTTGATAGTCCTGGTAATCGCGGTGCAGTCGGTGAATTTGATGTTTTCAATGCCGAAATTTCTGGTGGTGCAGTACCCTTTGGGAACTTTGCAGCCAGTGGCTTCTACTTCAAAATCTTAGAAAACGGCGCGTCTATTACCGTTGCTGCACTAGACGAGAATACTAATCCTGAAATTGAAGAAGGTATTGTTGAAGGGATTCAAGACTATACTTTTCAGCTAGTAGATAGCCCTGGATATGCGGTTAATGCTGATGCAGGTGCAGCAACAATAACAATTGCTGATAATCCCGATTCCCAAATACAGGTGAGCTATGAAACTGAACCAGCTACCCTAGTTGAATCAGAAGCAACGGTAATAGACGCGCCGTTTTCTAAGATTTTGAAGTAGAAGCCACTGGCTGCAAAGTTCCCAA
>JBCBEA010000800.1:0-1959 GCA_038529195.1 Cyanobacteria bacterium J06600_6 | reverse complement strand
TGACCATTTTCATATATTGATTAATATGGTTAATTTTGAAGGAAAAAGGATCGTAGACAGCTATGACAAGAAAAAATTAGAAAATATTTTAAGACAGCAAGAGATCGAATAATTTGACTGTAGTTGCTTCTTCAGAGGAACGTAGATATAAAGCTTCTACGACTGGTCAAGTACAACGGATGATGCGAGAGCTAGAAGAGTATAGAATGGGTTCTAAAACTGAAAGCCCAGTCGTTTCCTATGCCATAAAGATTCAGTCAGGAATAGATTTAGCCAGTCGCGGTCGTCCAAGCCTGAGCGTATTTCTAGCCAGACTTCAGAAACTTCAAATAGACCCCAAGCTAAGAATCGAAAAAGGAAAAATCGCAGGCATTAGCTACAGGCTACAAGATTTTAAAATAAGAGGATGTAAGCTACATCAAGCTAGCTATTCGCAACTGTTAGAACATAGAGTAATCTACAATCCTCAGCAGGATATGTTTGCTGTGATTAAGGCAAACCAGAATGAAACAATTGGATTGGAGTCTGAATTGGAAGTGGATTGGGATCGGGTAGAGATTAAGGATTATATGACAAACAAAATTAAATTATTGTCAGAAATAGCTTCAAAGGAACAGGGAATACATACTGCAAGAAAGCCTGTTGTTCTCGAACACACAAGGAAAAGCAAAGAATTGGAAATTGAGTTTTAAACTATGGAAATGATTCTATTTTTACTTTACATACCAATTTTAATTTGCTGTAATAGTAGTATTAGCAAACGTTTGGGTAATTTTTTTAGAGAAAGATAATGGCAGATGGGATTTATTTAAGAGGAGTAATGAATATTCTGAACTTATCTGAATCGGCAGTAAATAAGCTCGTTGATGAAGGGTATTTGAAGTTTACCAAAAGAGGAGCTAAAGGCAAGCGAGTATTTAATAGGGCTTTAGTTCAAGAGTTTAAACAAGATCCTGTATATCAGTCTTTAAAAAAGCAAACTGTTTTGGTATATCTGCGCTGCGAAACAGAAGAGCAAGAGCGCATGATGAAGCGTAAAGTAACGCAATACTGTAAGAAAAATAATCTTAAAGCAAATATTATTGCTCAGTTAAATCAGGGCATAAAAGAGTTATCTCAACAAAGCTACAGATTGACAATTAATTATATATTTGAGCATACAGGAATTGCTGGATTAATATTTTATGGACGTACTGATGATACTCAAGAAATAAAAAAGATTTTTCAAGCAAGAGAAGAAGTTTTTAGCTATTGTATTCAAGATTTGGCTTAACTAGAAAGAGATTTAGTATTGTATGTTTCGTATATGATGTCTGGATAAGTTGAGTCACCACCTTCTGCTGTTTCAATTCTAGTATTGTCTACATCATAAAAGAGATCGCCCGAAACCAAGCAAAAATTTCCAAATAGCCCCGCAATAAATACTTGAGCCAAGGATAAATCGGTCGCTTTAGCAATCTCCATTAAAGTATTTTGGTCGGGATACTTCTGTAGATATATTTTAACTTTTTCATTCCAATGATGAATATTTTCGTCATAAGCTAGGGTTGATATTTCTAAATCAAGTAATTCTTCTTGGAACTCGGCGATCGCCTCACCCGAAGACATGGATTTGAAGATTATTGATGACTCGCGCTGATATGGTTTTTTCGGTTGAGATTGAAGATATTTAGCCAGGAAATCAGTACTAATGCTCTGTTGAGTTACAGAAGCCAAGAACGAATCAAAGGACGTATCGATAACAGTATCTCCTAACTCTACTTCAGGCTGTTGTATTTGCTCAAAAAGAGTTTCCGTACGCTGAAGAAGTTCTCCACTATATTGACAAAATAATTCTCCAGAAAGCCGTAGCTTAAGCTCGTCTGTAGCCTTAGAAGCTCTGATTTTATCTACCTGTTTAATTAGCTTCTCAAAAGAGTCGAGCATTGATTTTATCCAGTTGACTACCTAATTCTAATC
>JBCBEA010000799.1:0-1961 GCA_038529195.1 Cyanobacteria bacterium J06600_6 | reverse complement strand
GTCTAGATTCTCTCCCTCACAGGCAAAAAAGTTTGGTTCCTTAACCCGACTCATAAATATCTCGGGATGCTGACAGAGATAATGATACAAAGAAGTAGTGCCGCTTTTAGCAACACCCAGAATCAGAAAGTTGGGCTGAGTCATGATTGATTTAAAACTATTTCTTCGTAAGTCCCCGATTTGATAATCTCTCCCTGATTCATGGCATATACGCGATCGCAGTGTGCAACCGTGGTCAAGCGGTGAGCAATAATAATTAGGGTTTTCTGACCACTAAGGGCAGCGATCGCTTCTGAGATAGAACTTTCAGTTTCGTTGTCTAAGGCAGAGGTCGCTTCGTCCAAAATCAAAATTTCTCTTTCGTGATATAAGGCGCGAGCAATACCAACTCTTTGCCTTTGACCCCCTGACAACATGACTCCTCGTTCTCCAACCTTGGTATTTACTCCTTGAGGCAAGTTGGCTATCACTTCTGATAACTGTGCTGAGTTAATTGCTTTACTTAGTCTTGTCTCATCAATTTGCTCGGGAGGAATACCGTAAGCAATGTTGTTTTTGACCGTATCATCTGCTAAAAATATGGACTGGGGAATATAGCCCACTAAATTATGCCAGCTGCGGAGGTTACTGTAGATAGACACATTATCGACTTTAATATCTCCCTGATGGGGAATTAGAAGTGAAAGGACTATATCTACTAAGGTCGTTTTTCCCGCACCAGACTTGCCTACCAAAGCAACAGATTCTCCTCGTTTGATTTTGAGAGATAGATTCTTAATCGCTAACTGTGATTGATTGGGGTAGCTGTAGACAATATTTTCTAAGGTTAAATGTTGCCTGAACTTAAAGTCAGCCTCAGCATTATGCCTCCGCTCGCTATTTTGATCGACTGAAGCCAAACTCAAGCTGCGACGGCGATCTATTTCATTCCGTTTCAATTCTTGGATGTCCCTGTAAATCTGCTCGATAGTGTGGCTGTTGTTCCGAATTACATTAATACCCCCTACAGTTTGACTAAAAGCAGGTAACAGGCGAATTGAAGCTAGAGCATAAACCCCTAACACTGAATGAATTCCTTGAATATCGCGACCGATAAATAAGAAATAAGAGATAATGCTGACTGTGGAGATTACCATCACCGCCTCAATCAGGAAGCGCGGCACAATTGTGAAGCTGAAGAAGTTGCTGCTAGTCTTGGCTAGAATCTTTGTTTCCACCATCGCTTGCTGTTGGAAGTAATCTTCGCACCCAATCAACTTGGTTTCTTTAATCCCCCCCAAAGCATGATTAATGATTTTAATTAGGTTGGCTCGACTATCACGCGATCGCCTACCCCAATCTTTAAGCTTTTGTTTGAAAGAGTTGATCAACCATAAAGCAGGGAACAAAACAACGAGCAGTACCACCATAGTTAAACCGCTGGTGTAGCAGAGTAAAGCAAACAAAGAAATAACGATTAGGATGTTTGCAACTGAAGATAGCCCGGACTGAATAATAAAGTTGAATTTATTGGATACTTCAATGATGCTGTCAATGATATACGAACTGCTTCGCTTAAGATGATATGGATAAGGAGCATTGATATATTTACCAATTAGTTCATTCACCAGTAGTCGCTGCTGATTACTACTATATTTAAAAATACTTACCTGGGTAAGCCAGGAAACAAATGCTTTACCGCAGAATAGCAGCATCGCCAACAATCCCAGTAAAGAGATAAACTGTGCTTCATCCCCTATCCCGGACTTCTGGTATAGTCCCGATAATAAAAAATATTGATGGATACTTTCCGGCTTACCCGCCAAACTCACAAAAGGAGCGATCGCCCCAATTCCAACGACCTCTAATGCAGATGAAAACAGAAACAACAGCATCATTCCTGCCATACTCAAGTTACTAGCAGGAGTTATATGTAATAGTTTTTTTATAATCTGCAGCATGTTTTTACAAGCACTTTTTTA
>JBCBEA010000798.1:0-1963 GCA_038529195.1 Cyanobacteria bacterium J06600_6 | reverse complement strand
GCTTTTTATGTTTTTATATAGAAAATGCCTGGGCGGTCTTAGATACAAACAAATACAAATATAGTTAAATCAAGTCTTTATAAATTGTTTTAAAACCTTCAGCAAAACCTATTGCGATTATCGGCATGGCGGGGGTATTTCCCCAAGCAAAAAATTTAACTACCTATTGGCAAAATATACTCAATCAAACTGACTGCATCACCGATGTCCCCACTTCTCATTGGGACCTTGCAGAATATTATGATGCCGATCCACAAGCTCCAGATAAAACTTATTCCAAACGAGGAGGATTTTTACCAAAAATTGACTTTGACCCCCTGGAATTTGGGTTGCCTCCCAATATTCTCAAATCAACCGACACTTCTCAGATACTCTCTTTGGTAGTGGCGCGAGACGCTTTGCAAGACGCTGGTTATGATAATGCCTTAGAATCAGTTCGCCAGCGTACAGGGGTCGTTTTAGGAGCTTGCCTGGCGCAAAAACTAGTTAATCCCTTGACCAAGCGTTTGGAGTATCCCGTCTGGGAAAAAGTGCTTAAAAGTAACGGTATTGACGATACAAATACTCAAAAAATTATTGAGCAAATCAAACTAGCCTATCTTGAGTGGGATGAAAATACTTTTCCTGGACTCTTGGGGAATGTAATTGCAGGGCGTATTGCCAATCGTCTCGATCTGGGCGGGATGAACTGCGTGGTGGATGCTGCCTGTGCTAGCTCCTTGGGTGCTTTACAAATGGCAATTTCTGAACTTCGAGAACATCGCAGCGACATGATGATTTCTGGAGGAGTAGATACTGATAATAGTGTCTTTGCCTATATGTGCTTTAGTAAAACTCCTGCTTTATCGAAACAGGATGCTATCCGACCCTTTGATGCCAGTTCGGATGGAATGTTACTGGGAGAGGGGATTGGGATGGTGGTACTCAAGCGTCTGGAAGATGCTCGCAGAGATGGCGATCGCATTTATGCAGTTATTCGGGGTTTGGGTGCCTCCAGCGATGGCAAGTATAAGAGTATTTATGCCCCTCGTTCTTCTGGACAGGCATTAGCGCTGCAGCGAGCCTATGAAGATGCGGGATTTGCCCCTGAGACGGTGGGTTTACTGGAGGCTCACGGTACGGGGACGAAGGCGGGAGACATAGCCGAAATTACGGGCTTAAAGCAGGTTTTTGGTGCAGATAACTCTGAGCAGCATATTGCTTTGGGTAGCGTTAAATCTCAAATCGGGCATACCAAAGCAGCAGCAGGAACGGCAAGTTTAATTAAGGCAGCTTTAGCTTTACACCATCAGATATTGCCCCCAACGATCAATGTCAGCCAACCTAACCCGAAATTAGAACTCGATCGCTCTCCTTTCTATCTTAATACTCAAACAAGACCTTGGTTCCAGGATTCAGATCGTACGCCAAGGCGGGCGGGAATCAGTTCTTTTGGCTTTGGCGGTTCTAATTATCATGCGGTTTTAGAAGAATATCAGGGAGAAGAGTCTCAAAATACTCGTTTGCATTCTCTACCAGACAGTATCCTGCTCCACGCGCCAAATCCTCAGCTTTTGTTAGCTAAGTGTAAGGCAATCCAAACTGACTGGGAATCTGAGTCTGGGGAAACTTCTTTTAAGAACATTGCCCAGGCATCTGTTGCTGTTAAAATTCCTCTCTCTGCATCCAGGCTGGGATTTGTGGCAGCATCTCTTCCTGAAGCTCGCCGTTTATTAGCAACAGCAATTAAAAATTTGTCTCGCCAAGGGGATCTAGCTTGGGAACATCCCCAAGGAATTTATTACCGCCCTGCTGGTGTGGATACACAAGGTAAGGTGGTGGCTTTATTCTCAGGACAGGGTTCTCAATATCTGGAAATGGGTAAAACTTTGGCGATCAATTTCCCTCAGTTGCGTCAAGCCTATAGCCAAGTAGATAGCTTATTAGGAGAGGACAATTTAACTCCTATTTCTTCCGTAGTTTT
>JBCBEA010000797.1:0-1966 GCA_038529195.1 Cyanobacteria bacterium J06600_6 | reverse complement strand
ACCAGAATTTGATTTAGAGCGATTTTTTTTTAAAAGTTTGTAAAACTCTTTATTTTTCATATTTAAGGACAGTCTTTCTGGGATATAAATTAAAAATACTTTTTCTGTATTTAGACAATTTTGATCGCAAATAAGGGACAAATCCAATATTGCTTATAGTTATTGCCATTTATACGATTACTGTCCCAATATAGTTGGGGGGATCAGGCAGCGTAAATTGGTAAACACACCGATTTTTGGATAAAGAGAAGATAAAGATCGGGTATATTACCTGAGTTTTATATTTTAGATTTCGCCAGGAGAAATTTAAAGCTTACTGTCTGCAGTTTATAGGTATCCTTCAATTAGAATATCAGAGTCGATCGCTTTACTAGTAATTTGCTTTAATTTAATTGCATCGGTCATTAGCTCCAGGTTTAAATTGCCGACCGGAGATGGTGCATTATTACCGCCAATGATTTTCGGAGCGATAAATGCCATGATTTTTTGAACTGCGCCATCAGAAATTGCTTTTGCTGCTAATGTTCCCCCGCATTCCCAAAGTACCTTAGAAATATTTTTTTGATACAGATGTTCTATGACTATTTTTGGAGTCAGCGCAGCAACGGTAATAATATCTGTTTGTTCTGTGTGCAGAAGTTTTTGCTGTGCGGAATCGCTGTTTTCGGTAAAAATTAGGGTTTGAGCTTGGCAATCGTTCCAGAGATTGCAGTTGGTAGGCAAATCCAGGCTACGGCTCATTACCACTCGCAGAGGATTATGTTCGGTAACGCCGTGGGTTGTCAGATTAGGGTTATCTTTGCGGACGGTGTTTCCCCCGATAATCACTGCATCACAGGTGCTTCTAATTTGATGGACTAAATGACGAGAAGCTTTGCTTGTTACCCAAGCGCTATGTCCCGTCGTAGTTGCTATTTTACCGTCGAGAGTCATAGCGTATTTAAGAATGCCAAACGGTTGTTGATGTTTTAGACGATGGATAAAGGCTTCATTTAGCTGACGACAGGCTGGTTCTTCTACTCCTACTACTACTTCTATGCCTGCATTTCTAAGCTTTTTTATTCCACTACCTGCTACTCGCGGATCTGGATCTACCATGCCTGTAACTACTTTTGCTACTTTAGCTTTAATCAAAGCATCAGCGCAGGGAGGCGTTTTACCATAGTGACTACAGGGTTCTAGGTTTACATAGATAGTTGCACCTTGAGCCTTATTTCCCGCAGCCTTGAGTGCAAATACTTCTGCGTGAGGCTGACCAAATTCAGGATGAAAGCCTTCCCCCACAATTACGCCGTCTTTGACGATAACCGAGCCAACTAATGGATTGGAGGCTGTTTTTCCTGCTGCACGTTTGGCTAACTGCAAACATTTCTGCATCATTTTTTGGTCAAAGACAGATATTTGCTGTAATTCGGTCATGGGTAATTTAAATGAGTACTAATTCTAATTTTAAGAGAAACTAAATAGATACAGACTTACAGGAGCTAGTTTTACAGTTACACAGGATACTTTTTTTTTCTTGCTTTAGTTTGACAATCCCTCTATGACAGTTTTTCCATTCAAAGAAGCCTTTATCCCCTACAGCCGTCAGGAAATTATTGAGTTATGCTTGGCAGACGGTAAAATTGCGATCGCTGATCAGCAGGAATTTCGGGAATTTTGCCAGATTTTAGCTGCTTACTATCATTTCAAGCTGCATAGTTGCCTGGAAGATTTGAAATCTAATTTTGTTCCCTTCGATCCTGATTTAGTCAAAGAGCAAGCTAGAGGTTTTCCAGATCGTGACTTGGAGATTCAAAAGCAAGAAGATAATTTAATTGCGACTTTTGAATCTATTCTTAAACAAGCTAACTATTATCCCATATCGAAACAGGAGATAGCCAAAGCTTTCAGGGCTATTTCATTCTAAAGAGAGATAAAACATGATTTAGGTCAAACTGACATTTGCGCTGTGCTTGAGCCATAT
>JBCBEA010000796.1:0-1966 GCA_038529195.1 Cyanobacteria bacterium J06600_6 | reverse complement strand
CATTGTTATAACTTGTGACTAATGGAAATCAAAATCACCAAAATCGGTAATTCTCAAGGAATTATTATTCCTAAAGCGATTATGGAACAATGCGGGTTAACAGACAAAGTTAGCCTAGAAGTCAAAGATAATCGTTTGATAGTTTCACAAATTGTTGCTAATCCTCGACAAGGTTGGTCAGAAGCGCTCATTGCAGCAGGCGTGAATGAAGATGAAGAACTTTTGATGGAAGACTATCTAGAACATAGCTGGGATGAGGAGGAATGGACTTGGTAAGCTATCCTCATCATGGCGAAGTTTGGTTGGTGAGTCTTGAGCCTACTGTCGGTTCGGAAATCAGGAAAACCCGACCATGTGTTGTCATTTCTCCAGATGAAATTAATAGGCTGCTAAGAACGGTAATTGTTGCCCCTCTTACTACTACTATCAAAAACTATCCTACTAGAGTAACCGTTGCTTTTCAGGAGAAAGAAGGTAGTATTGCTCTAGATCAAATACGCTCTGTCGATAAATCAAGATTACTGCGTAAATTAGGTAATTTATCTAAAAAGGAGAGTCAGACGGTAAGTAATATATTGATTACTATGTTCTCTCAATAACAGAAGTTAATAATCCTTGTGAATATGCTTGGTGAACAGCTTGAATGCGAGTTTTGGCATTGAGTTTAGTTACAGCGTTGTTAATGTGGAATTTAACGGTGCGATCGCTGATAAATAATTTGTTAGCAATTTCGCGATCGCGCATTCCTTGGGCTAAAAGCTGTATCATTTCCTGTTCTCTTTCGGAGAGAGCAATCTCCTGAACTAGGGGCTGTTGGTAAAGTAAAGCCAGCTTTAACTGAACAATATTATCGGACTCTAAATCGAGATGTAATTTACCATTCAAGTTATTAATTGCCAACGCGATCTGCCTGAAAATATTTTTTACCAAGATATTTGGCTCTAAGATTAGCATTGCCTCCAATAAAAGGCGATCGCTTTCATAAGTTAGCCGACAATAGCTACAGTTGTGAGCTTTGATAATTTCTGTAGTTTTCAACAAAATATAAGTCCCAGCCGTATCTAAGGGTTTTTCTGTTCCAACTAAAGTTGGACAAATATCTGGCAAAATACTGGATATCTGTTCAGAAATAGATACTTTATCCAATCTTTCTACATCCCGATTGGTCAATAAAAACTGAGATTTTTCTTGATATAAGCTGGCATTGTTCAAGGCAACTGCCAAAGAGCTACATAATATTTTTAAGGCTTCTAAAAATTCTGTTTCTAAAGGCTGATTACTAAAAACTGCAAGAACTCCAATTGCTTGCTCGGCAATGGCTATGGGTAAACCTGCAAAACCATGAATTTTGTTGTCGATTGCCCATTGGCTATCTTTAACCCAAGATTCTTCTGCTAACTGATTGCTTAAAAAAGGAATGCAGTGTTGAGCAATTTTCCCGACTTTGTACTTCCCCATCGGTACGCGAGCAAAATCTCCATTAAGACGAGTATACAAACCCGAAGAAGCGACTAGATTTAGGGCAGTGCGATCGCCGTTAACTAGCCAAATCCTGGCAAAGGCACAGTGAGATTCATCAATTAAGCCGTCGGTTATTTTAGCAGCAATTTCCTGTGGTTGGAGGCAGCCAGATAAACTTTGATTTAAGCGTTCAATTTTTTGTAATTCAAATAGTAGTCTAGTAGGATTAATCAAGATATTGCAGTCGCTAATCGCCAGGCTAAACACAATTTGGCTTATAAATCTATTGAGCAATAAGCTTATAAATCTATTGAGCAATAAGTTGTTGACCAATCCTGTATCATCAGATACAAAAAACAAGCAGTTTAAAAGTAGATGATTTCATTTATACGTTTCAATCAGCTCTAATTACTTATTCTTTAAATCAAAGATTCTCCTCAAAAATATTGGATGAATAAATCATTAAAAATTGCCTTATTTACTTACTCTACCAAACCTAGAGGAG
>JBCBEA010000795.1:0-1967 GCA_038529195.1 Cyanobacteria bacterium J06600_6 | reverse complement strand
TGTAAAAAAATATATAACGGTTAAAACTTATGACTCTATGATATGAGCTATGTTTGTTTACAGTCTTATCTGAGCGACACAAACGTTGATGCTCAATTAAAAAACAGTCAGCGTCAGCTGTCTCTGGCAATTTCTGCTATTCCCGAACAGAGAACGGTAGAGCTACCTTTGAACCTCTGCTTGGTTTTAGACCGTAGTGGTTCGATGTCAGAAAAACCCCTAGAAATGGTGAAAGAAGCTGCAATTAGCATTATTGAAAAGCTGAAGCCCGAAGATCATATTAGTATTGTTACCTTTGACCATCGCGCCAAGGTCATTGTTCCCAATCAGGCAGTCAGTAATATCGAGCCAATCAAGCAAAAAATCCGATTAATGGTTGCCGACGGTGGCACATCAATCGATGAGGGATTGCGTCTTGGATTAAAAGAAGTAGCAGCCAATAATTCTCACTGCGTATCGCGGATCTTTTTACTCACGGACGGTGAGAATGAACATGGTGATAATAATCGCTGTTTGAAATTAGCAGAATTATCCGCTGAATATAATGTCACGATTGACACTTTAGGCTTTGGAGAACACTGGAATCAGGATGTCCTCGAACAAATATCCGATGCTGCTCAAGGAACTCTCGCCTATATTGAACAGCCAGATTTAGCCACAGTTGAATTTGAACGCCTGTTAGCTCGCGCCCAGTTAGTAGGTTTAACAAATAGCTGTTTGACAGTGGAGTTAATGCCGAAAGTTCGTTTGGCAGAACTAAAACCTGTGGCTCAGGTTGCTCCAGAAACGATTGAACTACCGATTCAGCTAGAAGGAAATTACTTTTCCGTGCGTTTGGGAGATTTGATGATGGATCGACCGAGGGTCGTATTAATTAATCTTTATATCAATCAGTTTTCATCAGGCACTCACAAAATCGCTGCGGTACAGCTCAAATATGACGACCCCAGCACCAATCGAACCAATCTACATACCGATGTTTTAGCAATCGAGCTAGAGTCTCAAAACCTTTATCGCGCTAACCCTAGTGATGAGGTGCAAAATCATATTCTTACCCTTGCCAAATATCGCCAAACTCAAATTGCTGAAACCAAATTACAAAGTGGCGATCGCACAGGCGCAGCGACTATGTTACAGACGGCTGCAAAAACCGCTCTTCAGTTAGGGGATAAGGCAGGGGCAACGGTACTACAAACTAACGCTACTCGTTTACAGATTGGCAAAGATCTGTCTCAGGGCGATCGCAAGAAAACTCGCCTAGTCTCTAAAACAATTCTGCAAGAGTAATTTTCCCGATCAGGCGCGATCGCATTTGGGAATGAGACAAAATACTTTCCTGACTGTAAACTGGGAAGCTAGAAAAACGAGACTAACTAGCGATCGCCTGCTTTTACCTAAATTATCTTTTTTGTCTTTATATTTAATTATGCTAATTGAACAATCTAGCTAACTAAATCGTCTTTTTATTCAACAGAAGACAGATGGAAAAACTGTTAGCTTAAACCAGTACTGAGCAACATTAAAGCAATTACAACGATGCTGCTTAAAACTAATAGTAAAGCAAAACTAACGGATTGACCTAAATTTGAAGCAGACTTCATGATTTTAACCTCTCTAATTTATCAAGACTTACTGCCTATCAGCAGTAATTCAAATATTGCTTATATCAGCTTTTAAAGAATGGGGATCAAGACAATAAAGGTCTAAAAAGCTTTTATTAACTTTTTTACCTATTAAAATAGTAGCCATTTTAAATCAACAGCCTTGAGAAAAGATACTTTTGTTTACATATATTAATTAAAATAAATAGATGTAATACTGTTGGTTAAATATTTTTTTGCTGCCATAAGAGAAAAAATATACGCGATCGCCTAAATTGCCCAAAATATTTAAATTGATTATTTCGGTGGAAGGAGGAATAAGATGGTCAAATGTAAAAATTGTAGACGAGTAGTCATGCAGCTACA
>JBCBEA010000794.1:0-1971 GCA_038529195.1 Cyanobacteria bacterium J06600_6 | reverse complement strand
CCGCTGCTACCTTTGGCGAGGAGAAGACGACTAAAGGTCTCAGCATAGCCATAGTCGTTGGCCACAGCCGTGAGATAGGAAGAGTTGACATGCAGGGCCTCTGCATGGAGGGGCGGGCGATCATAATAAAATCGACCAGAAAGCTCCGCCGCCAAATGTTGAGCATCTGCCGCACTACCGCCATTGCCGCAAAAGAGGATTTTGTGTCCCAGTTGCAATGCCTGACACATACGATCCGTGGCTTCTGCTAGTGTCTGCAATAAGGCTTCATCGCTCAGCAGTTGTTGCTTGAGCGAGACCGCGTTCTGGATGATAGATTTAATCTCTTCCATGGATTGCAAAGCTAGTATGTTTCATGCTTTTTTTTGATAAAAGCGTCAGAGTTTGCCGCTTCGCGGAACGCTTTTTCTCATTAAAGATGCTTCGGCTACGCTCAGCATTGACAATTTGGGTAATTTAACGTGAGCTTTGGATAATCTTTAGCGGAAACGCAAAAAAAGAGCTTTTAGAGTAGATTTATGTTGACCAAAACGTAAACCCTAACCCTAAAAGCTCATGAGTGAGGACAAGTTAATAGAAATTTTCTGTAGTGTAGATGATTTCTGCTCGGAATTCATGCCGGTCTTTGAATCGCATTTGTTAGCCGTTCCCGGTTCTCGCAAACGGAAACGGAGCTTAGAGATGAGTGAGTTGATGAGCATTGTGATCTTCTTCCACCAAGGGCGGTTTCGAAATTTCAAGCATTATTACACTCACTTCGTCTCCGTTTATCTGAAGAGTTACTTTCCGGGCCTGCCTTCTTACTCTCGTCTGATCCAGTGGATGCCTCATTTGCTGGTTCCGCTCCTAGCTTATCTGAATGACAACTGTTTGGGGAAGCCTACAGGCGTACAATATATCGACTCCTGCCCCTTGGTCGTTTGCCATAACCGTCGAATTCATCAGCATAAGACCTTTGCCGGCATAGCCAAAAGAGGCAAAACTTCCGTTGGTTGGTTCTTTGGCTTTAAGCTTCACTTGATAATCAACGACTTAGGTCAGATTGTTTCTTTCATGATTAGTCCGGGCAATGTCTCTGATAAAAACCGAAAGTTGGTAGTAAAACTCTCCCGAGGATTATGGGGAAAGCTATTTGGGGATAAAGGATATGTCAGCCAACCACTAGCTGAGCAACTTCATAACTTTGGCATCGAACTGATATACAAACCTAAAAAGAATATGAAAAAACCGAAAGTGATTCCGCTATATGATCGGCTTAAACTTGCCCAAAGAGGTGTGATTGAATGCACCATCGATCAACTCAAAAATCAAGCCTATGTCGAGCATTCCAGACATAGAAGTTTCGGCGGATTCCTGATCAATGTCCTTTCGGCGATCTGTTCCTATGCCTTTGATGATAAACACCCAAAGCCCAGGTTTCAGTTCCCCTTTTTGGTCGAGATTGATCCAAAATACCTCTTGGCTGCTTAGGCCTTATCCAAAACTCACGTTAACATTAAGATTACCCTTGCCATCGGACAGTACGCCATCAAGCATCACCTCGGCAAGTCTCGTAAAAAGACTCTAACAGAAACCGTCAAGCACTGGCGTGAATACCTTCCCCAAGGCATTATTCCGTTGGTTCATCCCTCTCCCCGTAATATCATGTGGCGCCGCCGTAACCCCTGGTTTGAAGCTGAAGTAATCCCCCAAATCCGTCAAGAAATCTGGCAACATATCGTCGCCTAAAAATCCTTCGAGTGTGGAAGTAATGACCGATTAAGACCCTAAGGGTCTCAATACTAATGATTTACTATTGGTCAACTTAATTCACACTCCTATGAAAAAGTATTTAGTTGAATTTATCGGCACATTTCTGTTTGTGCTCGTGATCGTTGTTGCGGTCAACAATGGGGCTGCTGGCGGTTTTGCCGCTCTTGCAATTGGCGCCACTCTGATGGTCGTGGTATATGCAGGCGGCCATATTTCTGG
>JBCBEA010000793.1:0-1976 GCA_038529195.1 Cyanobacteria bacterium J06600_6 | reverse complement strand
TAAATAATATTTGGTACAACTATTAGTTAGTAATACAGCGTAATTTTTAACTATTTACGCTTACGTTTACGTTTACTATTTTTTTCTGTGAAAGAATTTCCTTCGGGTAAATCTAAACTAGTATTAAATATATTCGCTTCAATAGTATTGTTGCCACGCAAAGTATAGAAAGAGCTTTTTACTTCGCTTCCTGATAATTTCAACTCTAGCTGATGGTTATTTTTGGCAATTTCTAAATCGGTAATCTTATTTTCCGCAGCCATGCCAGGAGCTGCGGTAATTAAAACGGTTAGTGCCGTCAAAAAACCAAGGCGATCAAACGCTGAGTCTAGGGGGGCTGTATGCAAAGCGGTATTCTTTAAGAATCCTTGAGAGCAATAATTTTTCACTGTTTAATCCTCAACCTATACAATTAGTAAATAATATTTGGTACAACTATTAGTTAGTAATACAGCGTAATTTTTAACTATTTACGCTTACGTTTACGTTTACTGTTTTTTTCAGCTAAAGCAGCCTGTTCATCTGCTTTTTTCGCTCTTTCTAACTCTGCCTGGCTCATGGGCAAAATAGCATCTAGCTTAATTTGTGTTTTTAGTTCAGCCTGCTGTTGAGGTACGATTGAGCCGTTATTAGCAGTTAAAATAGCAGTGGGTTGTTCTTCAATACCCGAACTAATGCTCTGTACAATCAACAGTGGTTGCAAGCGCTCTAAGTCCTGGAGAATTTGCTTAGTTTCATTAAATGTGCCTTCAAAAGTCAGAGAGATGCCTTTCTTTTTGAGCTTTCCCTGAACTTCAGAACCCAGAGAAGCATCACTAACTGTACTAATATTGCTGTCAGGCTGATATTGGGTTAAGTCTCCCTGGTTGGTGGCAATAAAGCTATTTAAATCGATTAGTAGTGTTTCTAGATCATCTTCACTAGTAAACATAGCCAAGACGCGAGATTTTAAAACTTTCTTTTCTGCTAGATCGGACTGTAATTGAGCTAATTTAAGCTGTAAGTCGCCTGTTTTAATGCTATTTAGCTGTGACTGTAAAGTTTCCTTTTTAGTTACAGTTTGTTCGTATGTTTGTTGCGCGGGTTGAACATATTTTACAAAGCCATAAATTGACAGTGTAATTCCCGCTACCGCGATCGCAACTCCCATGATTGCGGGAGTAAAAGTAATACCAAAAGCAGAAGGGTAATCATCCTCCAACAATTGTCCATCTGAGGAAAAATCATCAGCAAAGGTCATTTTAGTGTCGCTCCTTTACGTTCTAGAGTATTTAATCTGGTAACTAAACCAAGCGAGCCTTTTTTCTCAATTTCTTCTTTGAGTTGAGAGGCAGGTGCGTTGTTCAACTGAGCTGAAATAGTATATTTGATGACTTCGGGAATTTCTAAACTGGCGAAATCTGGCAATTTATCTTCGTTTTCCAATTCCACTGAAAAGCTAGTTGTGCTAGCTCCATTCAAACGAATTTGCTTACCGTTAAAAAATGGCGATCGCTGCAGGAACAAAACAAAATCGTTGACGTCATCATAAGAACGCGCAACCCCAGAAATATTTATCCCCGTACTATTGCCAGAGCCACTTTGCTGTAAAGATTCTACGAGAACTCCAGGAGGAGTGCGATCGCTTACTTCCTGCATGATGGCTGCCCAGGGCTTAATTTTTTCAAATACGCCAACTAAAGCGGAAGTTTCTTGCTGAACTTTTTGAATCTCGGCATTTGCTGCCTCAATTTTCTTATTTTGATTGCCTAAATCAGCAATTTCGCTTTCAATTTGCTGAATTTCGCTTTCTAAAGTTGCGGTACTAGCCTGTACATTTTTTAAATACAGCAGCGTAATTACTGGGGTCAAAACAAATACAAATGCGCCTAAAGCCAACGGTATTTTATCAGCCAGGCTGGGTAAATATATTAATTATTCTCCAAACTTGTATGGCTTTATGTATAACTTAGATATTAATTTCCTTAGAGATAGGA
>JBCBEA010000792.1:0-1978 GCA_038529195.1 Cyanobacteria bacterium J06600_6 | reverse complement strand
AAACGGCATGTTTTTTTAGTCCAGATCACAAAACAAGCAAGAGTTGAAATTTGCCGATGTTTGTTATTGATCTACTTAGGGGTCTCCAATATTTCCTGTAGTGTTGATATCAGAAAATATTTTTGTCAGAAATGACATGTCTTAAAGTTTGCTTTCGTCACGTACATAACGCATGGAATTGCCCATGTGCGTTCTATTTCTGAGAGCTTCCTACTCAAGAAATAAACCGGTCTTTCGCACCCGTTCCTGTCAACTTGTGATAGAACGGCCCCGATTCCGTAACCGGAAGCATCCGTAGTAATATAAGTGGCAGTGTTTAAATCTGTGTCAAAAAAGGCAAGAGGGGTACAATTGCTTAGGCTATCCTTTAAGGCATTAAATTCTTTGGTGTGAGTTTCTGTCCATTTGAAAGTGACATTGTCTTTTAGCAAATCATAAAGATTCGTGGAAATTAGCGATGCATTAGGTATGAAGTTCCTGTAGAAATTTACTAGACCCATAAAGGCCCGCAAAGAGTGTTTATCATGAGGCTGCTCAGCCTTTTGAATGGCGTCTAAAGTTTTGGATAAAGGTGAAACCCCTTCTCTATCCAGAACGCGTCCTAGGAACTGCACGGACGTCTGTCGATACTGACATTTGCCTTCGTTTAAAGTGAGCCCGTATTCTCTGAGTTTCTCAAGAGTCAACTTTAAGCAACGGTCGTGTTCAGCAATGTCTTTCCCGAAGATCAGAATATCATCAAGGTAGCTAACTGCATTAGGACAATTACGTAATATATTGAAAATAACCTTCATGTAAGCGGAAGGTGCATTTGCTAAACCGAACGGAAGTCTTTTGTATCGAAACTGGCCAACATGGGACGTAAAGGCTGTGAGGTTGCGAGAATCCTCTCTTATTTCAAGCTGGTGGTAAGCCGCTCGAAGATCAAGTTTCGAAAAGATTCGAGCACCTGACAGTTTTGCAAATATCTCATCTGCTGTTGGCAGAGGATGTTGGTCAACGACAATATACTGGTTAATTTTTTTGTAATCCACACACAAGCGGATCTCATCATTGCCTTTCGGTACAACCACTATAGGCGAAAGATATGGGGACGAATCCACCTCTTCAATAATATCATTTTGTAGCAATTTACTGATTTCCTTTTCTATCGCCGATTCTAGAGCGAACGGAACACGTCGAGGTTTCTGTATTATCGACGTTGGAGCATTCTCCTTCAGTTGAATAAAAAACTGAAACCCTTTAATCTTCGGCAGAGAACCAGATTCAACATCTGTGGTAGAGTTCAGGTTATCAAAATCAGGTACTGTATCTCCCTGAGTTCGCTGAATAGAATATGTAGTAAGTGCAGTCTCTTCCCCTTGAATTGACATTTTGAATTTTGCTATGGCATCAACACCCAAAACCCCTGGTTTGTTGCAAACTAGGAAATCAATATTTGCCTCTTTGTTCTCAAATTGACAAGGAGTATTAGGCAAAATTCCTTGAACAGTAATTTCTGAATCATTAAAATATGTCAATTTAGCATCATTGAACGGTGCCAACGCATTCTGAAAGAACTTGTTGAAAGTATTTGCAGGCAAAATACTAACATCAGATCCAGTATCCAACAGAAATCGTTGCTTAAAAGAATTCCTATTGCCGCAAGAAATTGTCAAAGTTACGTAAGGTTTACCGACCCTGGTACAAGGAACATTCGTAGTATTTGACATACGAGTCATATTGACACTGAAACGCTTATGATGGGAACGCTGAGAAGGATTTGACCTGGCAGTACATAGGGTAAGAGGGGGTTATTTCGCCAGGGGGTTATTTCGCCAATTTTACTTTTTGATTTCGGCACGATCTTATTTAATATTGGATGCACATTTATCGTTGAAAACTCCCCGTTGAAGAAACTCCTATCGTTGAAGAACTCCCCTACTTGCTAAGCATCCCGTGATTCGCACTGTATGTTGAAAGCCCGCTTTTACTGTCA
>JBCBEA010000791.1:0-1983 GCA_038529195.1 Cyanobacteria bacterium J06600_6 | reverse complement strand
CTACAGGTTATCAGGAATAGATATAACTGCGAGGATAGCTGTAGGTTTTAACTGTTGTCTAATTTTTAATTACTAATAGTAATAATTCTAGCAACTCGAGACCTGCACCTTGAATAAGGCGATCGCAGGAAAATAGTTTAGTGATTCAGATTAAGATTATCAGTGCTACCCCTGGCATAACTACTCAGGAACAGGTTTTGCAGTTGGTAAAAGCCAGAAAAACAGGAATAACTGTTAAGGAAATTAAGAAAATTCTGAATAGACCTATTTCTATGATTCAAATTCATCTCAAAGAATTGATTGCCGATAAGGCAATTATCACTCGCAAAAATAAAGCAGGTGTCGGCTTAATTTACTATCCTGGTAACAATATAAATTAGTCGTTACTTTTTTCTGGTCATGAAGCAGCCTAAAGGAATTATTTTAGCTTTAGTTTGTTTGGATATTATTTTATCGATCGCTATCTCGGCTTTTAAAGCTCAGTCTACGGTAGCTAACAAGCTTGATTATCAAATTATTGAACGATCGCAATATAAAATTCATGTTGTAACGATTCCCAATAATGGTAAGTATCAGGTTAAGCCAGTCATGACAGGGGATCTACAGCCAATCACCGAATTTGTTGAAGCCAATACGGTAGTAGCGATTAATGGAGGATATTTCGATCCTGTAAATCAGAAAACGACTTCTTTTATGGTGGAGCGATCGCAAATTGTCGCCGATCCGCGCTTCAATGAGCGGTTAGTCGATAACCCAGATCTCAAACCCTACTTACGCAAGATCTTTAATCGTGCAGAGTTTCGTCGCTACGACTGTGAAGGTATAGCTAAATATGATATCCAGCTACACTTTGCACCCATACCAAAAGACTGTAACTTAATTGCGTCTTTGGGGGGAGGACCTGGTTTGTTACCCGAAAATAGTTCAGTAGCCGAAGGCTTCCTGGCTTACCGAGACGGTGAGAAAATTCGCGATGCGATCGGCAACGATAGTTTAAATGCCAGAAGCGCAGTAGGTATTACTAAAGATGGGAAGGTAGTTTTTGTAATGGTGGCTCAAGATCGCCAGCAACCTTTAAACTCAGGCATATCTTTACCTCAATTAGCAGCAGAAATGTCTAATTTAGGCGCAGTAAAAGCGATGAATCTTGATGGAGGAAGTTCTACATCTCTTTATTACGACGATCGGGCTATTTTCGGCAGGGTAGACCGAGAAGGTCAGCAAATTGTGCGACCTATTAAATCAGTCTTATCGGTAATTATGGTAAATTAAGTTTAGTTTATCGGCAGTAAAATTTAACTTTTCTTTATTGTTTATATTAACGATTAAATATTTTTAAAATACTGAATGTTGGAGCGTTAATAATTTTTAATTAAAGTGCTTCTGATTTTATCCTGTATGGGAAGCTGAAGGAATAAAATAACTTTCATGATATTGTGCTAGGCGCCAAGTTGATAGTCAAAGTTTTATTAATCGGCAAAGAGCAAGACAGTAGCCCAAAAATAGAATCATGTTTAGCTTCTATTCAATCTTATGAGATACTTTTAAGCAAAATAAAAGATGCTGACAATATTGCTAGCTCTATTTATCAATATCATCCCGATCTAATTTTATATATCAGCGATCAAAAAAAAGATTGTTGCCGAGATAGTTTCAGAAGTGAAGCAGAAATACCGAATAGTATTCCCATTATTTTTTTGCTTCCAGACTATCCTGAAGAGAAAATTTTATCTGGAAATGTAGATGAATATTTACCCATAGCAGAAATATCGGCTTTTCTGTTAGAAAGAAGTATCTGTACAGTCTTCGAAAGGCTTGGACACTATAAACAGCTAGAATTTATTACCTTAGAAAATGCCGAGTTAAGTTCACAGTTATTAACTACTAAAAACCTCTTTCAAACTATAGTAGACAGCAGCTCTACTTTAATTTGGATGTGTAATGCAGTCGGAAAAACTACTTATTTTAATCAAGCCTGGAGTC
>JBCBEA010000790.1:0-1984 GCA_038529195.1 Cyanobacteria bacterium J06600_6 | reverse complement strand
AAACTGTACCGTTACGTCTTGACGTGCCAAATCACCACAAATTTGTTCAATTTCAGGCGTATGACGGTGACTAGCTACGCCATAAGCTCCCAAAGAACTATCAGCTTCAGCTAGCAGCATATTAATTTTTCCCTGACGACCACCGCCAGAAGTACCCGATTTCGCATCAATGATCGCGGTGGCAGGATCGATTAACCCCTGTTTCAGTAAGGGAGAAAGAGCCAGAAGACTAGCGGTAGGATAGCATCCAGGACAGCCAATTAATTGAGCCTGCTGGATTTTTTGACGATAGAGTTCAGGTAAACCATAAACTGCCGAACTAGCCGTTTCTTGATCCGTACGGTCTTTTTTATACCAATCAGTATAGGTATTGAGGTTCTTAAAGCGATAATCTGCGGATAGATCTAGCACTTTGCAGCCTTTGGCAATCAAGGCTGGAGCAATATCGCAGGCTAAACCGTTGGGCAATCCTAAAAATACAGCTTCACAACGTTCGGCGATCGCATCTAAATCAATTTTTTCGACGGTGAAATCGACACAGTGAGCCAAATGAGGATAGATAGAACTATATTGTTTGCCCGCACTACTATCTCCGCCCAAATAAGCGATATCTACCTGGGGATGTTCTAGTAAAAGTCTAACTAGCTGAACTCCTCCATATCCAGAAGCTCCAATAATTCCAATCGGCTTTTTGGATGTATCACTCATATTGCTGTGCCTCTGAATAATTCTTTGAATTGTGTAACTTCTCTTTGAGATCTATAGTTTAAGCACAATTGGGCAATGTTAGACAAATAGTTTCACTTGGATAACGGTTCAAAGTCACGATAGGTGGGGAGTCCAGACTAGGTGTTAAATCTCAACAAATTAACTATGTTTAGGAGCTGAGGATTATTTTTTTACAGCCAATATTAATTGGCGAAACAGTAAAGCCGTAGCTGAAATGTTCATAGAGTCTTAAAGTCTTCAGATCTTGTCTCAAGGTAATCTATTTGAGTCTGCTTGTGATTCAAATCAAAGTGCTATTAATGATTATGTTTACCTGGGTAAGGAGATTTTTGCTAACTTCGTTGGTCTATATAGGTCTAAATTTGCAGACAGTTGCTGTGCAATCACAAACTAGATCGGCTACCCCAATTAAATCCTCTACATCAGAGCTATACAATCGCGCGCAACGACACTTTGAAACTCAAGAGTATCATTTAGCAATCAAATATGGTTTGGAGTTACTAAAGATTGAACCTCAAAACGTTCTGGCACACAATACAGTGGGAATGTCTTGGGGAGCATTAGGCAAAAGCTCCGCTGCGATCGCTGCTTTTAATCGGGCGATCGCGATCGACGATCAATTTACCAACGCTTATTACAATCGCGGGTATGTATATCAGCAGTTAGGTCAACATAATCAGGCTCTGAACAACTTTGAGCGTACCCTAGAATTATCTAACGGACAGCATGTTTCAGCTTTAATCAATCGAGCATCAATATATGCCACTGAGCATAACTATCAGCCAGCAATAACAGATCTCAATCGAGTAGTCGAACTAAACCCCAAATCAGCAACAGCTTATTACAATAGAGCTCTAATTAATTTAACTATGGGTAATAAGATAGCCTATCTTAATGATTTGACTACAGCCGAGCAGCTATATCGTCAGCAGGGAGATGAGGGTGGATTAGCGCAAATAGCTAAACTCAAGCAACTATATTAAACAACGGGGTTTACTCATCGAGATTAAATAAGAGAATCACCATCACTAGACTTCTTGCCCTCAAAGACTAGCAAAGCAAAGCGGTTTTAGGGTTTTCTCATGAGCTATTGCTTCAAAAGGCTAGGCATCGCACAGTCATAATCAACTATTTAAGTAAGAGGTGAGAGGTTAAGGGAAAAACGCATTCGATGCTTATTTATGCAAGAGATGCCATGAGCGTGCCGCTCACAACCCAGCAATGAAAAATGGTAGCCTTCAAATGAGACTAAACA
>JBCBEA010000789.1:0-1984 GCA_038529195.1 Cyanobacteria bacterium J06600_6 | reverse complement strand
TGCTGCGGATAATCTTTTTAAAACAACAATACCGACACCATTGCCAAATACCGTACCTTTGCCCTCGGCATCAAAAGCACGACAATAACCATCAGGGGAAGCGATACTACCTTCTTGATAAAGATAGCCTTTTTTCCCTTCGGCATTAACGGTAATTCCCCCTGCCAATGCCATATCGGATTCACCGTTGAGCAAGCTCTGACAAGCTAAATGTACGGCGACTAAAGAAGTAGAACAGCCTGTCTGAATCCCGCAGCTTGCACCCTTAAGGTTTAATTTATAGGATACCCGCGTGGGCATCAAGCCCATTACATTACTGACAACAACCTGGACGTTATTGAGTTTCCTCTGCAATTCTGGGGACGAGTTTAAATTGAGCAAATAAGTGTTTAACGCCGAACCTGCAAATACGCCGACTTTTCCTGAAATGCGATCGCAACTGTAACTAGCATTTTCTAAAGCCGTCCAAGCAGATTCTAAAAATATTCGCTGTTGGGGGTCGATAATTTCTGCTTCAAGGGGAGAATAGCCAAAGAAATCAGCAGCAAAGTCTTCTATACCATCAAAGCTACTATATGCTCTGACATAATTAGGATTATCGATTAATTCTTGGCTTACTCTAGACTCTTGTAATTCATCCTCAGTTAGAAATTGAATCGAGTTAATTCCCTGCTGTAAGTTGTGCCAATATTCATTAATATCGTTTGCACCAGGAAATCGCCCTGCCATCCCAATAATGGCGATCGACTCATTTTTTTGTTCTTCAACCGCTGCTAACTTTTCTTTGGCTTCTTTGAGAGCAGTTAATACTCGCTGGTTAATATTAGATGTCATGTAAGGCTTAATATAAGAGAAATGTATAGCAATATATAGGCACTGCGATCGCTTCACCAAATAAGTTGAAACGTTTGATAACGTAATGCAGCTTGATACTTATTGAGAAGTATACCTAATTAAGACCAATAGGCTCTATACGTTTTTGTATCTTAAATAAAGTCATTTTGAATAAATTGATATACTTACAAATATATTGTCAGCCTTCAAACATCGCAGGAAGTTAATATGTCTATCGAATTGCACAACTTCACTTGGAAAGGTGTCCGTTTAGTACAAATAGAAACTTCATCTCAGCATCTTGCTGGTGTGTTGTCTAATATTCGAGAGACTTTGAAAAACTCAGATTGTGAATGGGAGGATATTTACTCTGCTTATTACGATTCTGAGGAAGATGCTACTACTACTTTTTACGAAGGCAAAAGTGCAGAAGCTGGTAATCCAGGCATATGGACATATGTTGTTTACGATTGTAATCCTGGTGAAGAAGAGGTAGTTACTAATTTAGATATTGATACTTTAGATCCAGCTTTGAAATTAAGACGCATTGTTACAGAAATGCTGGCGGTTTCTAGCATCAGCAACTCAAGTAAGCAAGCTCAGAGTTTAAGAGATATAGCCATAGAAAATGGTATTTCTCCAGAGGCACTACTCTCCATCGGAATTGAATCTCGGCAGAATAATTCCAAGCATAGCTTTAGTGAAGCAGCAAATTACGTAATCAACAAAAACGCTGAACTATATCGACGTTTGGCATGATCCGCTATCTTACGCTGGAAGAGGTAATGAGCCTACATCGTCAGATATTCGGTCGTTCGGGAAAAACAGCGGGAGTTCGAGATATGGGTTCTTTAGAATCTGCTGTAGCTCAACCTTCAATGACATTTGGCGGAGAAGATCTTTATCCAACACTCATTGATAAAGCTGCTGCTTTGGGATTCTCTCTTGTGATGAATCATCCTTTTGTTGATGGCAACAAGAGAACTGGACATGCAGCAATGGAAACGTTTCTAGTCATGAATAGTTTAGAAATATCTGCTTCAGTTGACGAGCAAGAAGCTGTAATTCTATCATTGGCAGCAGGTTCGCTTAGTCGAGAAAAGTTTACAAAGTGGTTAGAGTCGAAAGTTAAAGTTATCTAGCAAGATAA
>JBCBEA010000788.1:0-1988 GCA_038529195.1 Cyanobacteria bacterium J06600_6 | reverse complement strand
GAGAAGCCCAAATCATTAATATGGCAAGGATGCCTCCCATAGCAGAGGGTTGAAAGAGTTCCGTTTCCCAGAGTTTAGGTTCGGGCTGAGGGGTGGCGACTGATGTTGTAGTTGTTTGGGCTTGGGCGGTCGTAGAAAAAGAGTTCTTAGTCATTGTTTAAAAGAACATCTCTCGTAGAAATCCAAATTGCCATAACCAATTTGGCAATACCCAGCTAGAAATTAAAGTGGCTGTCGCCAGCAGCAGCAAAAAGATTTTAGGCGTAACTAGATTTCTGGACATGGATAAAAGACACGCTTTCTTTGGTGTACGCGACCAAAATAACAACCAGCAAAGCTCGATCGCTCTGGGATTTGAACGATCTTGAATCGGTCTTCAGTATGTCGTGTTTTTTATTTGGTCAAATATATCTGACCGAAGGTACTAGCTAATCATTACAAAACATACAAAAAAATGAGCCATAGATTTAGCTTTTACAGCAAACAGCAGAGCCAAGATTTGCTCGAACGATTAAAGACAAGGCGATCGCATGACTTTGCTTATTTAATAATCGATTGCGATAAGCCTAACGGCATGGCTTCGCAACGCGAGTTGGATAAGTGGATTACAAAAATAGAAACGGAAAGCTATTTTATTGCTCTCGATACGAAGACAAAAGGATTAACTCCTGCACCTGGCATGGTTAAGACAATACAGATTGCTTACCGCGAAGATGAGCCTGTTTTAATTATTGAGCTACCTAAAATTAAAGATAAGAGCAGTTTGCAAAGGTTAATGGGCAGTCCTAAATTACTAAAAATAGGACATCATATCAAGTTCGACATTTTGATGCTGGAAGCAGAAGGAATCGAAGTTCGAGGTCCTGTTATGTGTACTATGCTTGGCATTGAAATATTAAAAGCAGGTGCTACCAGACAAGCTAGTTTGCAGTTCACCGCTCAAGATCTGCTCAATATAAAACTGGATAAAGCCGAGCAAAATTCAGACTGGGGAGGAAAGTTATCAAGGACTCAACTACAGTACGCTGCCAATGATGCGGGAATACTGGTTAAAATTTTACATAAGCTTCAACAGAAGTTGGATGAGTCGGGTTTAACCAACATAGCCATTCTCGAATACTGTTGCCTCTTACCCATAGTTGAGATGCAGAGTCGGGGAATTTGTTTAGATCGCGATCGCTGGCAAAGAGTTAGGCAGGAATACGAACAACAGCGAGACAGACTAGCAGAAAAAATCTATCGAGAACTAGAGCGAGAATTTAATATAGCCTCATCCTCACAGCTATTGAAGGCATTGCAAAGCTATGGCATAAATATCAAATCTACCAATAGCAACGTACTAATCGAACAAGTTAAAGAGCATCCTATAGTAGCGTCGATAATTAAATATCGTAGTCTTAATACTATTATCAACGCTTTCCTCAGAGGATTTGAGCCGTATATTCAGTTAGATAATCGACTCAGAGGAAACTGGTGGCAGATCGGTACGCGAACGGGAAGAACTAGCTGTCATGAGCCAAATCTAAGCAATATCCCGAAGATACCCAGAATTAGAAACTGTTTTGCTGCCACCGACGGCTATCTATTAGTCGATGCAGACTATTCTCAGATAGAGTTGAGGCTGGCTGCTAAAAGAATGCAAGTACCGACTTTGATCGAAGCGTTTATCAAAGGAGAAGATATTCATGCTTTGACTGGCTCTTATATCTACAATTGCGATTTAGAAGATTTAACGCCACAGCAGCGCAAACTAGGTAAGATTTTAAACCTCGGCTTGATTTATGGCATGGGAGGGCGTTGTTGCATAAATAAAGTTGCAGAGGGATCGATTTCAAAATGGTAGATTGAATTTACCACAGCAAAATCTACATAATGAAGGAACAATACCGCATCTGCAACTGGTCTGAGTATAACGCAGGACTAAAACGTAGAGGAAGCATTACTTTTTGGCTCTCAACAGATGTAATTAACGAATGGTTAGTTAAAAC
>JBCBEA010000787.1:0-1990 GCA_038529195.1 Cyanobacteria bacterium J06600_6 | reverse complement strand
CCTTTTTCCATAATACTTTCAAGACTTTTATTGATTTTTTGTCCTGTACTTAGGTTTTAATCACAAAAATAATCATGGAGGGAAATAAAAGTAATGGACTCAGGATTGCAATTTGATTTTAGTTTTGCAGCAGGAACATCCTCAGAGCAAATGTTGGCTTTTGAGATTGCAGGCATGATGTGGTCTGATTATATTACCGATGATATGACCGTCAACATTCATGTAGAAATGACTGACGAGCTACCAGAGAACGTCATCGGCGGAGCTTTACCTGCGGTAGTAGCAAACCACGATTATGGCGAGTTTCTAGATGCTTACCAGGCAGATATTACTTCTTGGAAGGACGAACAATCTTTTAGCGGAATATCTCATGTCCAGCAAAACGGCATCGATCAGTTTCAAGCAGCAGTTGACTTAGGAGCAGAAAATTTTCTTAAAAGTAGTAGTACCCTCAACATGACTCGTGCTAATGCTAAGGGATTAGGCTTAGTTAACGGGAATAGCCAAGAATTGGATGGCTATATTCTAATGAACGACCTCTCTGGTAGTTCTATGAATTGGGGGAACTACCTTACTTGGAGTAATGATAGTAATACTCTAGATTTCTTAAGCGTCGCCGTGCATGAAGTAGGACATGTTTTGGGTTTTGTTAGTGGCGTGGATAAATCCGATGGCTTAAGTTTTGAAACACAAGCTGAGATGGACGCTCATTTCAACTCAAGTTCGCAAACTGCCGACGAATATACACAGTCCTTGGTTGAATATGCGACACCAATGGATATGTTTCGTTACTCTCTTGACAGTCTGTATCGAGTTACGGATGGCGCGATCGATATGTCCGTGGGTTCAGAGGCATATTTTGGGAAAGGTTTGAATTTTCAGTTTGCGAGGGGTAAGAGAAATAACTATTTGGGCGATGGCTTTCAGGCAAGTCATTGGAGACAGAGAGACGATGAGTATAATGTTCAAGGAATTATGGATCCGCTGCTGAGAAGTGGTGCAGTTAGAAGAATATCTAATCGAGATCTAAAAGCAATGGATGCCATTGGCTTTGATATTTCCCTAACTGGCAGGAACCTGATTCAGGTTGGAAAATATAGCGGTAATTACTTAGCTAAGGATTTTCAGCAACATATTGGCGGTTTCGAGCTAGAGGCAAAAAACAAACTAGCGCAAAAATTATATGCAGATGGTTTAGTTGCTTCTACTCACTGGTGGAGTTATGACCAGGATGCTTATTTTTCTGGAAATGTAGCCAATAAAGAACAAGATGTACAAGAAATGATTGAAAATAGTCAGGTTTACGAAGGTCGCAGAAGTAGATCTGGTAGAAAATATTCACGGCAAGAGGCATTTTGGCAGTCGGCTTACTTTAGTGAATTTTTTTGGCAGGAGCTTGATTCTGAGACAGCGACCAACAATGAATCTCCAATAGTATCAATTGTAGAAAGCCACTACTCTTCTTTTATCTCGGAGGGTATTAATACTGATTTCTCAAGCAGTTCAAATCAAATACAGACAGCGCATAATCAAAGTCAAAGCCGAGATTCAATTGATGACGTAACGATGAATTTATTGGTCATAGCTGAAACAGAAGAAGTTAACCCCAGTTCTGCTCAAGCCGATGCACAATTATTAACAGAATCTAGTTTGTATCGAGAATTAGTTCAGTCTGAGCTAGAAGTAACTTTAGTTTAGTATTTAAGTTCTGTCTATTTTTTTAAGTAAATATACTGTAATTATCAACTATTGATAAGGCGATCGCGTTACTCAAGTTTGCTTAAGGCGATCTTTTTTATGCATTTTAATTATTCATTATTTATTTGAATTTTATTGAACGTAGCAATTAGCTAAAAATACATAACTAAGCAATTAGGTGTAAATACGAATAAGCACCATATTTTTTAAATTTAAAAACACTAACTCTTGATATTTGGATAATCAAAAAACATATGAAAAACCTAAGTACAGGACAAAAAGTGTAGAGAAT
>JBCBEA010000786.1:0-1998 GCA_038529195.1 Cyanobacteria bacterium J06600_6 | reverse complement strand
TGTTGGGATGCACTCAAATAATCTTAGTTAATGGTGGTAGGTTAGCAGAATTAATGATCGAACATAATGTTGGTATTACTTCTGTTGCTAAGTACGAGGTAAAAAAAATAGATTCTGACTATTTTATTGAAGAATAAAGGTCAAATTGAAGTCATAAGAGTGAGCCAATAGTGAGTCAATAAAAATTATTAAACATAAAGCTATCGCTATTTTACTTCTACTGACTTTGATTCAATCCACTTAGCCAGATCTGCCTCACTTATCTGACTATCTGCCAGCCGTATCCATACCTCATATTTTTCTGTTACTGATGCTTGGATATCGTAGCCATTTAATTTTAGAAAAGTTCGCATGACAACGTCAGATGTTCTCTTATTGCCATCGATGAAAGGATGATTCTTAGCAATGCCATATCCGTAGGCTGCTGCTAAATCGAAGATGCTTAGACTGTCATAGTTGAATTGATTTTTCGGTCTAAATAATGCTGACTCTAGTAATCCTCGATCTCGTATACCGTCTTATGCGGAGCGGTATCCTTTAGGGCTACAGCCATGTTCTGCTAGTTGACGGTGGTGAATAGCAATTACTACTGCTTCTTCAACCCAGATAGGTGCAATCACTCGGCTAGTTTCCTCAATACGTCCCGATCCTCACGCATAATTGCTTCAGCGATTTCCATTTGAGTAGCAAATTCTTCATTGTAAGGACTTAATTCGACTCCTCTAGGCGTTTCGGTGACATATAGCGAATCACCTTTATTGATACGTAGTTTTTCAAGAAGTTCCTTAGGCAAAATTACCCCAGTTGAATTGCCCACTGTAGTCACTTTTAGTTTCACAATCTCTACTCAACCGATTTTTGTTATAACGAGTAATATAACATTTTGCTCATTGAAGTGTTTTTGATTTGTAGTTTTACTTCGGACAGGTGATTTTACATGCCTGTATTTGAAAAAATTAGCGATCGCAAACTTAAACTCCTAGTCACAAAGCGATCGCTTTGCAATAGATATTCTGACTTTCGAGTTGATTACCTCTGCTTGCTAAATCACACTAGGCGCACTACTACTTAATCTAGCGAAGTAGAAGAGGTAAATTTACCCTGTTGTTTTGTCTCGATCGCCTGGCTGGTCTGAATCTGCTGCTCTAGCTGTTCGGTAGTAGAAACTAAATTGCCCAAGCCGTTAACTAAATCTTTAACATTTTTGAGAAATGCGGGATCACCCGTCAAAGATTCAAGGTCGGAGGTAATCTTCTGAGTATTGTCAAAGGTGACTCTAGCGGAATCTAGAGTTTGTTGCAGACTGACAATTCCGCGATCGCTACCTAAACTTTCGGTAATATTTTTCAGGTTGTTAGAGGCGACGAGGGCGTTCTGTGTTAGCTCGTTTAAATTACCAGCTAACTGCTCTGTGTCAGCAGCATCAACAGTTCGGTCAATTTTTGCCACCAGGGTTTGTAAGCGATCGCTAGCTGTACTAATACTGGCTAGGGTAGTGGTTAGATTCGACTCGTTTTGAGCAATTAACTGTTCTACATTGCTGGTTAATTTATTAACCTGCTCCGCTGTAGTTTGAAATGCCTGAGCCGTAGCGACTAATTCTTGAGAAGTGCTTTGTACTTCCTGCTGCAGGTCATTAACCAGAGCCGTGGTGCTTTTAGTCAAATCGGCAACCTCTGAGGCTGCGACCCCTGCATTCTCGACAGTGGAACTCACGCTAGCTACAAATTCAGGTTCGCCATAAGATCTACTAAAACGATAGGTATAGGGTAAAAGATCATCGAGGGTAATTCCCTTTTCGCCCTGGAGACGAGCCTGATCGCAAACTATCTGAGCCGAATCACAATTAGAGCCAATCGGACTCATATTGACTGCTTCTGTGGGTAGGGGTGACTGCGGAATAATTGCTACAAAAGTATCGCCAATTAAGCCTGAGCTTTTGGCTTCAAAATTAGCGTCTTTTGGAATCAGAAAATCTGTGGAGTCAATTTCTAAAAC
>JBCBEA010000785.1:0-1999 GCA_038529195.1 Cyanobacteria bacterium J06600_6 | reverse complement strand
GTTTTGATTTCTTCGACTAAGTCTTGATAATCTTCGCGTGTGTTGTAGGCTAAACGACGTTCTGGTGATTTAACCTCTGCCATCCAGGTTGTGTGGAAAGAAAAGCCAACATTGAGTTTAGGGTGACTGAGTTTGCGTAATGGTCCATCCTTGAGTTTTTTGGCGTCAAAGATCCAAATTTCACTATTTTCCGACCACTTAGGATCTGGGGGAGTAGATTGAGATAAAAAGCTATCTCCTGTGAGGACAGCACAAACTATGTAGCCATCGGCCTGATCTTTGGCGTTAGGACGAGGGACAAACTGTGAGGATGTACCTAGATTGCGTTTATCAAACTGGAAGCAGTTGCCTTCATTTAGCTGGACTTTTGTTTGACCGTTGGAGTCACGAATCATTTGCAGATGACACAAACTCGAAGGTACGCCTTCATAGGTAAGATCGATTACATTTTTCAGTTCAACCAGGCGTTCAGGGTAGTCTCGATAAGCTTCTAAGGCACGAACGGTTAGGGTATCAGGCCAAGCACCCCAGCTATTCCAGAAGATATCGGTTAGCTGTTTAGTTGGTCGTAGGTCGGAATAGATATAAAACGCTGTAGACCAGGGAAGGAGATATTTAAAGTCGATCTGATTATTCTCAGGATCTTTTTTGTGAGCTGCCAACTGCCGGTTAATTTCGTCCTGATCGTCTTTTTGATTGGGAAAAAGTTGCTGATCGATGACCTCTCCCAGTTCAACATCGATTACAAAGCGACCTATACGACTGATATCTGTGGGACTCACAATATTTCCAGCAATTTGCTGAATGCGGTAGGTTAATTCTGAATCGTCATAAATATCTCTTGGATTATCATAAATATTCCCTAGCTCGTCAGTATCACGATTATCGTATGCAGAACGATCATAAATGCGAATGTATTCAGCAACGTCTGAAGCTGCTAGATGAGATGCATGGGCAACAATCTGACCGTTAGGATTCTCGTACTCAAGAACAAAGTGTGAAAACTCGGGCTTGACCTCAACTTTTTTGGCTACCACCTTGGGTAAACGTCTAAAAGCGCTGCGATCAAAGAGGTTAGTAAATCTCGTAAATAGACTCGGAGTTTCGACTGCCAGATCTGATTTTTTAACAATATAGAGATTGGTGCTGGGATATTGGGGATAGTTGAGAAAGTCGGTAATGAAAACAATAAAAGAGCTAAGCAGCGAGCTGCGACGGAAAGGCAGAATGTTTTCTAGAGAAAATTTAAACGAGGTTTCAGCAAAGACAATATAATCTTCAGTTATCGCCATTTGATGTACGGTCTGTCCAATGCTTAAGGGGCGATTGTAGGGCAAAACAATATTCCACTTTTTGCTAATGCCTACTTTTTTACCGTCCCACGCCAGTAGGTGAACAAAATCGTAACCACCAGTAAAAGCGCTGAAAAGACCAACAAATATCCCCGCAACAGAAATAAAAATTTTAAGAGCAAATAAAATGCTTGAGTACATTAAAATCAGGATATTACTAAAGCTCTTGGTAAAGTTGAGGTTGCGATCTTTAGTAAACTGATTCCAAACTGACTTCAAAGCCTGACTATTTTCTTTGATTCGCACATTAATTGAGCGCGGTAGACCCATTATTGTCCACAATGACTTGCCCACATTCAGGGTATAAAAACGCTCCGCAGTAAAGTCAAAAACGGGATGAGCAGAAGACATCATATTTTTAAAAGGCATCTTCTGCTGACTTGCAGACAGCTCTGACCAGTTTTCGTTCATGCCTACGGGAGTAAGAGTCTCTAAGGTTTCGGGATCGATTTCGTGAGGACGACCTACATCCCAGGTAACTAATAGGCGATCGCTAGCATCGTCCTTGAGTTTAAAGGGTAGAAAAGCCGTGTTGAGCTGATTGCGAATACCTAGTTTGTTAAATGAACTGCGGGTAATGCCCAGGTTATAAAACTTTAGCTGACCATAGCGATCATAATTATCTGGATCTGCCGTCGCGCGATCGG
>JBCBEA010000784.1:0-2006 GCA_038529195.1 Cyanobacteria bacterium J06600_6 | reverse complement strand
TTAAAGCAGCTTATTCTTTAGAGGAGTTTGTGCAAACATTAGAACGTCCTCGCAATATCTTAGTGATGGTTAAAGCGGGAGGTCCTGTTGATGCTGTAATTGAGCAGCTCAAGCCATTATTAGAAGAAGGTGACACCATCATTGATGGTGGTAACTCTCTTTACAACGACACAGAAAGACGTACCAAAGATCTCGAAGCATCAGGACTTGGCTTTGTGGGAATGGGAGTTAGCGGGGGTGAAGAAGGCGCACTCAATGGACCGAGTCTAATGCCTGGAGGTACGGAGTCTGGCTATCGTGACCTAGAACCAATCTTGACTAAAATTGCAGCCCAAGTTGATGATGGTCCTTGTGTTACCTTTATTGGTCCAGGTGGCGCAGGTCACTATGTCAAAATGGTGCATAACGGTATTGAGTATGGCGACATGCAGCTGATTGCTGAAGCTTACGACCTGATGAAAAATACTCTTAACCTCAGTGGAGATGAGCTGGAAAAAGTTTTTAGCGAATGGAATCACACTGATGAGCTAAATTCTTTCCTCATCGAAATTACTGCGGATATCTTCAGCAACAACGATCCAGAGACTCAACAACCTCTGGTTGATTCAATTTTAGATGCTGCAGGACAAAAAGGTACGGGTCGCTGGACAGTAGTTAGCTCTTTGGAATTAGGCGTACCTATTCCGACTATCTATGCTGCGGTTAACGCTCGCGTTATGTCTGCATACAAAGAAGAGCGAGTGGCAGCTTCCGAGCAAATCAATGCTCCTGAGGGTAAATATGAAGGAGACAAGCAAGAGTTTATTAATAAAGTGAGAGATGCTTTATATTGCTCCAAAATGTGTTCTTATGCTCAAGGAATGGCGCTATTAAGCAAAGCATCAAAAGAATTTAACTTTAATCTCGACCTAGCGGAAATCGCCCGTATTTGGAAAGGTGGATGCATTATCCAAGCTGGCTTCCTCGACAAAATCAAAAAGGCGTTTAACGAAAATCCAGATTTACCTAATCTGCTATTAGCACCAGAATTTAAACAATCAATTGTTGATCGTCAGGCTGCTTGGCGTGAAGTTTTAACAACTGCTAACAAATTAGGAATTGCTGTTCCTGCGTTTAGCTCATCTCTAGACTATTTTGACAGTTATCGTCGTGCTACTCTGCCTCAGAATTTAACTCAGGCTCAAAGAGACTACTTTGGCGCCCATACCTATGAAAGAGTTGATCGCCCTAGAGGTGAATTTACTCATACTGAGTGGACAAAAGTATCGGAGAAATCCTTACAAACAGGTAATACTGATTAATGGTTAGTGGTTAGTAGTTGGTAGGCAGTTGTTCGAGATCGAATGGGGGGTTATACTAAATCCGATTTTCAAAGTACACTTTCAAAGCCCCCGCACAAGCCGAAGGCTTGCCAGTCGTCGCTTCGACGACGATCTGCGCGAATGCGCTGCTCCCCCAAATCTGGGGGACTTTGAGTAATCAATAATATTCTTTATTAAACGGATTTGGTATTAATTGCCAGTTATTCGCAATCGAGGAACTATATATCTGCTAATTGTGTGACGCGAATTAAACAACTTTCGTTGGACTAACAATAGGTCTTAAAATCTATATTCGTATATTATTCTGGGCATGGTTTGATTACCGTGTCCTTTTTTATGTCGATTTCTAGAGGTCTGTGAAACCTAATATTTTTACCTTCGACTCGGGTAATCCTTTATATTCTTGAGCTTTATGCTCAATTTGTTCTAGCTGTAGCATCGCTTTACTACAGGGATAACCAAAAGTAGCCTTGACGCGGTCGCTTGCCTGATTGAGAGCTATGCAAGCCTTGTCTACAAACTCTTCCAGCTCATATTCTTCATTCGCCATAAAGTACTTTTTGATTGATAAAGATGGTGAATAGCAGTCTTGTTGCGTACCATCAGACCATTCAATCTGCATATTTGTTTCAGGCATTATCGATAATTTTATAAAGTTGTGTTCTAGATCACAAACAAAACTAC
>JBCBEA010000783.1:0-2010 GCA_038529195.1 Cyanobacteria bacterium J06600_6 | reverse complement strand
GTTAAGTATATTCTGAGTCTAGCGATCGCTATTTCAACAGTAGTAGCTCTTGGACGAACATCAATTCCTGCGGAAAGGATCGACTTTAACTTGAGTGTCTTGGGTTTTAACCTTAAGGTAAAAGATCTAGAGGCTTTTGCCGAGACGGGGGAAGTAAGCGACAGCCTCAACTATTATTTTCGCTACCTACCCGACAAGCAAACTCAACAGCTACGCAAGTTTCTCAATCAAAGTTACGATGTCGATCCTGTTTTGGTTTATCGTTATTCTCGCACCACGGTAGGAGTAAAGATGCTACGGCGGATTGGCGAGATTATTCAGTTACCAGGAGACCTCAACGGTTTTTATGGTTTGCGGGCTGCGGTAGTGCAAACAGCACAGTCCCCTGAAGGAATAAACTTGGTTGATTTTCTGCAGCGCTTTCCCACAAATATTAAGCTCAACGTCGGTGAATTACTTCAGTTAATGAAGCAGGTGAATAATGCGGAAGAGGATACACAAGAGTTTATTGCTAGCCTGGCGACAGAAGAAGTTAGCCAGGTCAATAATAATTTTTTAGATCTATCCCAGCCTGGTAATTATCAAGCACTTAAACAAACCAGAGAATTTTACGATCCTGAGCGCGATCGCAATTTGGTTACGGACTTGTATCTGCCAGAGAATAAAACCGATACTATTCCCCTGATTGTGGTTTCTAATGGCTTGGGAGCAAAACGCGATCGCTTTGAAGAATTGGCTAATTATCTAGCTTCCCATGGCTTTGCCGTAGCTATTCCCGATCACCCAGGTAGCGATCGTAATCGTCAGAAAGCTTTTTTAAAAGGACTGTATCGAGAGAATTTTGACGCGACTGATTTTGTCGATCGCCCTTTAGATATTAGCTACATTCTTGATCGACTAGAAGTACTTAACCCTCAGGATTTTAACAGCCAGTTAGATTTAACCCAGGTTGGCTTATTTGGCTATTCCATTGGTGGGACAACGGGTCTTTCGTTGGCGGGAGCAGAGTTTGATTTTACTCGACTAGAACAAAACTGCGTTCAACCTTTAAACCTCTTAAATATTTCGATTCTCTATCAGTGTCGGGCGTTAGAGCTACCGAAAACAAAGCATGTTCTTAAGGACGAGCGGATTGCTGCTGCATACATGTTTGTTCCTTTTGGACACAGTATTTTTGGCGATCAACAGCAGGACAATATTTCGATTCCGATCGCTTTTCAGGTAGTTGATAGCGACTTTTTAACTTCTCTATTAGCAGAACAAGTACCCCTGTTTGATTCTTTAGGAACAAATAGCTATTTAATAATTTCGGAGAAGCTACCCCATTCCAATGTCACCTTATCGAATGAGGCTCAGTCATCACAAGCAAAGACAGCAAAAGTAGCAAAGACTTATCAAAATTTGCTTTCTCTAGTTTTTTTTCAAAGCTATGTTGCCAATGATCCTAGCTATATTCCCTATCTAAGCAGCGAATATCTTCAGGTAATCGCCGAACCACCCTATAACCTGCATTTACTGCAAGATCGAGACTAACATCAGATTAAATCTTCTTCTTGCCTTTTGCCTCAATTATTTATGACTCTCTTAAAAAAGCGATTATGGTTGGGTATTAGTTTACTGTTTGCCTGCTACTACGGGATCTGCTTTTATTATTTTATTTTTAACCATGAATACATAGTTCAAGATGACGCCAGACAGCACGTAGTTTGGTTGCAAAGATATATCGATCCAGATTTATTTCCCAACGATGTAATTGCTAACTATTTTTCTGGGTTAGCACCGTTGGGCTTTAAGTACTTATATTTAGGCGCTGCCAAACTAGGTATTGAACCAATTCTATTGGCTAAGTTATTACCGCCTATCTTGGCAGTTGTGACGACTGTTTACATATACTTGTTTACCCTACAGATATTACCAATCCCAATAGCGGGATTTATCAGTAGCTTGCTAACCAATCAGCTAATCTGGCTGAACGATGATCTAGTTTCGTCTACCGCTAGAGCGTTTATC
>JBCBEA010000782.1:0-2016 GCA_038529195.1 Cyanobacteria bacterium J06600_6 | reverse complement strand
CATCAGACCAAGGCTCATTCTCAGCTAAATCATTTCTCTTTTCTAATTTGTTATAAAGACCCAATTGATATTCTAATTTGGCAATAACAACAATTAATTCTTTAATATGCGAATTTTGCCTTTTGATAGTCTCTTTAGCGTATTTTGATAATATCCATATCAGGTAGCAACCTATTAATAACAAGAGATTGAAAGGAAAAGTATTAAAGTCTTTGACTCCAGCTATTACAACAGTAAAAAGACCTAATATTAAAGTTACATAGATATTTACGTAGCTTTGAAAACTCTCCCAGCGCGGAGGGAGAATTTGCATATATGAACTGAGAAGGGCAATTAAATCTTCTTTATCTAACTTATACTTATCTTCACTCATATTGTTATTTAAAACTTTTCCACAGTTATATCACTGCCCTAACCGCTTTCTCGCTCCTTTAACACTCCCCAACTGTTTGAGAGCCATTCCTGTAACCAGACAGACACCACCAGTTATATATAGTCCTTTGTTACCCGTTCCCATACCGATAAACCGCACAATGCCAAAAGCCATCAGAGCAGCAATGATTATAGGCATGATGACTACATACTGAGTGTGTTCGGGTTTATCCTGTTTTAGTCCTAGAGATTCATTCTTGATGATTTTCCGAGCCAACATGGGGTTACGTCCTGCTAGGGGCTGGAGTTCAGCCAGTCGAGATTTATCAATCTGTAGTCCCTGTTTTTGTGCCTCTGCTTCCATCACTTGTCTAATATGGCGATCGCTTGGCAAGTCTAGTTCAATCTCTAACATATCGAGAAAGATATCTCGCCCAGGATTAGCCACGGCAAAACAGACTACTCTCGCACCAGCAGAAATCATGTCTTCTAGCCAATAGCGAATAGAGGTAGTCAACCGTTTGGCTTCGGGGAAGATGAGTAAGGTATTTTCATTACTGTTAATTAGAATCTCTTCCTTGAGAGCATCAACAGTCATGGGCTTATCTCGGTCATCCTCTGTCGGACAGCCAAGCTGCATGGCGATCGCGATAAAAAACTTTTTCAGAGAGCCTTTATAAGTTGCGATCGCTGATTGATACTCTCCCAACATTTCCTCATGCAGAGCTACGGCGAATTCAGTTTTACCCGTACCAGCTTCACCAAGAACGATTATTGAGTTACCAGCATTGACCGCGTTAACCACATTATTAAATGAGTCACTGTCGCGGAAATCTACCCTTCTACCTGCACTTGGACTTTGGTTTATGACTGTGCTGGTACTTGCGCTTCCGTTTACACTTACATGCGGGCTTACCCTTTGTGGCTGCGGTGTTGAGCTAGAAGTTGCTTGGCGATCTCTGCTGGTTGAAACTTTGGGTTAGCCACCTCACGGGCGATATTTACCTTTTCCTGTAGGTCGGGTGATAGATCGTCGAAGCCCATCTGACTCGCCAACTGAATCTTAATCAGGTCATTCATCGCCATACCTCGCGCTGCTAATTCTTGTGCTTCTCTAACAATATCTGAATCAATTTTGGCTGTAGGTTCTTCGGCATTAACATAGATATCATTTTCGGCTTCGCTACTATTTGATTCGGCTAGGTTACTATCTTCTACCTTAACGATTGAACTACTAACAAAACCTCTTCGGCTTCCTGTCTCTTTAACATGATTTCTTAAACTACGAATTGCGTCACCTTGCTCGATTGTTAGATAGCTTTTACCTTCAGAATCCTTATCTGGCTTGATATCTAAATGCTTTATGTCTTTGTAGTAGGCATCTTTCTTAATATTAAGTTCTGACATCAAATCATCGGGACGGATGGAATTATCGGGTACAGAATTCTGGGTCATAGTGGCAATTTTATTAAAAAAAACTTTTTTTTCTATATATATAATATGAAAACCGTTTAAAAAGTTTTATGACCCACATCACAGAATTCGCTACCGCCCCCCAGAAAAGCTGTTTCGACCTCTAGATACAATAAGTAGTCTTACGAGTTACATAGAATCTCATCATCTTGGTAGGCGAAAGATGAACAG
>JBCBEA010000781.1:0-2023 GCA_038529195.1 Cyanobacteria bacterium J06600_6 | reverse complement strand
CAGACATAACATTTTGTAAAAAAAGTATAAATAATTTTTACATCTTAAATGGTTTTTCGAAGCCTAGACATCGTACTTACGAGGGATTTCTAAAGTAAAGGTAGATCCCTGTCCTAGTTTACTCCGCACCAATATTTTGCCTCCCATCATTTTGACTAAAGACTCAGTAATAGCTAATCCTAAGCCCGTACCAGAATAAGAGCGAGTAAAGCTCTGATCTACCTGGCGAAAAGCCTCAAATATTTTGGCTATGTCTGCATTGGCAATTCCCACTCCCGTATCGCTTATGGCTATAGAAATTTGGTTTACACCTTGCTCTCTGACCTTGACTCTAACTTCCCCCGTATCAGTAAATTTGATGGCGTTGGAAAGTAAATTAATCAGGCTACGTTTGACAAAATTAGCGTCCTGAACCACCAACTTATCAGATAATTCAATATCAACAATTAGCTTAAGATCTGCTTTTACAGCCAAAGAACGTAGTTCTTCGACGGTGATGCGAGTTAGATTTTCGAGATCGAACGGTTGGGGATGAGTTTCTAGCTTTCCCGCCTCAATTTTAGAAAAATCTAGCATCTCATTGATCATGTTGAGCAGGTTTTTGCTGTTGTTAAAAATGCGATTGACCAGATTTTCCTGCTGCTCGGTGAGAGAATCAAAATGCTGGCGTAATAAGAGTTGCGAAAAACCCATAATTGCATTCATTGGCGTACGCAACTCATGAGACATTGTTGCCAAGAAATCGGACTTAAGCTTAGATGATTCCTGCAGCTTGATGTTTTGTAGTTTAATCTGCTGCTGCTGCTTTTCTAATTCTTGGTTTTTGAGCACTAGTAATTCATTACTCGCTCGTAAGCGATGATTGGCGAGGACTACCGCCTGCTCTGCCTGGTGGACTCGAATAGCATTATTGATTGATCGAACCAAAGTGTTAGGTTCAATTTTGCCTTTAGAAAGATAGTCCGCTGCGCCAGATTTCATCATCTCAACCGCTAACTGTTCGTCTCCCTGTCCAGTCAAGACAACTAGGGGTAAATCAACCTGAAGGGCGTTAATTTTGGCGAGTAAATTCAGACCATCAATATCTGGCAAAAGATAGTCTAGCAGAATCAGATCAAAACCAGCATGAGAGTTGTCAATCTGGAAATCTGAGGCTGACTCTAAGTTATCTAAATCGGCTGGAGAAGAATCGGCTTGAAGCCCCAGTTTTTTTCTGGAAGTTAGTTCAGCAAGTGCTGCTTCTCCATTCGTTACTTCTGTGATTAAGGCTGAAAACTTTGCCTTTTTTAAAGCTCGCTTGACCGTGAGGCGATCGACTTCGTCATCATCTACTAATAGTATTGAAAGTGGTTTTTCGCTCATGATCCTTCGACTGACTGAATTGCTTCTCACGTCATACTTCTTTTCCATAGATAATGACTCACAATTAAGGCATCTCGCACAAAGCCCAATATTTATTTAATGCCACCATAACCTCTGCAAAGTTGATAAAGGTAACTGGCTTAAGGATGTATCCCGCCACGTTGAGATTATAGGCTTCAATGCGATCGCGATCTTCGTCAGAAGTAGTTAATACAATCACAGGAGTAGGTCTTAAGACAGGATCTTGCCGAATTGCGTGGAGAAACTCCAGACCATTCATTTTGGGCATATTTAAATCAAGCAGAATCAAGCGTCTATTTTCGGGTACTTGAGGTCGCTCTCCTGCTTGGGGCTTGAGCATTTCTAGAGCCTCAATACCGTTGCCTGCAACATAGAGAGGATTAGTTATTTTATACTTTTTGAATGCCCGTTTGACATTCATCACATCTACTTCATCGTCCTCTACAAGCAGAATATTGATTACTTTTTCTTCCATATTGCCGACTCTCAGATATTGTGCTTCCCAGATAGTTTAGCTCAAATGTTTGACATTACTATTAGCAGAAAGTATGAATCTACAAACTCGTAATAGTTTTTAGCGATCGCTTTTTACAGATGCAGCAAATAGGTTAACAGCTAATTATGACGGGCTAGATTGTAG
>JBCBEA010000780.1:0-2028 GCA_038529195.1 Cyanobacteria bacterium J06600_6 | reverse complement strand
TGTGACCCTTCTCTTTTCACTGAGCATTTTTACTCATTACATTGTTGGGATGCACTCCTGCTTTAGTTTTACTAGGTTTATTCACGGCAAGTTCTTTAGTTACCGCCAATACTTCTCAGGCTCAGGCAAATAATACTAATGAAGATGACGTGACAGTGGAGCTAGTTCTTGCTGTTGATGTATCTGGCAGTGTTGATGCTAATGAGTTTGACCTGCAGCTTGAAGGATACAAATCTGCTTTTGCTGCTCCTGAAGTACAGGCAGAAATTAACAAACTACCTGAGGGATTAGCCGTAAATATGCTCTTTTGGGCCGATAAAGAAACTACGGATGTTGGCTGGTTTAAGCTGGAAAATGATGGCAATAATAATATTGCTAATTTAGCAAATTTTCAAAATGCTATGGATGGTGTTGTTAGATCAAGTAATCAAATTACTATCGATGGATCTACTGCTAATACAGGTGGCGGAACTGATATTAGACTTGCAATTAATACAGCTACAAATATGCTGTTAAACAATCAATACCAAGGTGCAGAATTAGTAATTGATGTTTCTGGGGATGGTGTTTCAGATGATACTCCCTATGCTGGTACAGGCAATGAAAATGGCGAATGTGGTCATCAGCATTTTTGCCCCCCATTAACAGAAGCTAGAGATACAGCAGTCAATGCCGGTATTACAATTAACGGTTTGCCAATTAACAATCAAACATCTGCTCATTTAGCAAATCAAGTTGATATTCATTATGAACAGTTAGTTTATGGTGGAGAAGGTGCATTTGTAGAATTATCAGACGGTTTTGATGACTTCGCTAGAGCTGCTAAAGCCAAAATTTTGCGAGAAATTAAAGAAGCTGGGGAGAGAGCAAAGTCAGTTGCAGTCGTAGATTTATTTGTGACCGACGAAGATACTAGTTTATTTGAAAATGTGCTTTTCAACGACCTAGATCCTGAAGCAACAGGTCTAGAAGTTGCTTTAGTTAATGGGGAATCTGTTAATGTTGGTAGCCAAATCATTCTTCCCTCAGGTGCTGTTGTGACCATAGATATCAGTGGTTCATTAGCTTACAATCCCAACGGTCAGTTTGCATCTCTAGTACAGGGAGAAAGTTTAGTAGATACTTTCGAATACAGTATTGATGATGGTGTTGGTGGGTATAGTTCTGCTGCTGTAAATATCACTGTTGAAGGAGTTGGAATTATCTACGCTGACTAAAATTAAAGCTACATAAAATTTAGCAACACAATTCTGCTTGGGTTTACTCTAGTTTTCGACTGGGGTGAACCTAATTTTTTTAGGGGACAAAGATCAAATAGATTTCGTGTATGAATCAGACAATCTAATAATAAGATTGACAATGTCTATTTCAAATTTGAGTAATTCATGCTGATTGTGATTTGTGGAGCGACTGCTAGCGGTAAATCTGGTTTGGCTTTAGAGATTGCCCAGCGCTTAGATTCAGTAATCATCAGCGCCGATTCGCGCCAAATCTACAAAGAATTTGATATTGGCACAGCAAAACCAACAATTGCTGAACAAGAATTAGTACCTCACTATCAGATCGATATTTGTGAACCGACAGAGGTATTGACCCTGGCAGAATATCAACGGCAAACACGAGAATTAATTGCCAGTAATAAAAACACCGTCCCTTTATTAGTAGGCGGTACGGGACTGTATTTAGACTCGATCGCCAAAGGGTTAAAAATACCTAGAGTCGCACCCCAGCCAGAATTGCGATCGCAGTTATCAGCCCTCGGACAAACTCAGATCCATGCTTGGTTAACTCAAGTCGATCCCGCAGCAGCTAGAAAAATTCATCTTAACGACCAATACCGAACTTTGAGAGCCTTAGAGGTATTTTATGTTACGGGAATACCTATTTCGGCTCAACAGGGAGAAAACCCACCTAATTATCCAATTTTACAGATCGGTTTAGATTGCGAAGTAGAAGCGTTGGATCGGCGTATAACAACTCGTGTCCAGCAAATGATCGAGATGGGATTAGTAGAAGAAGTACAGCATC
>JBCBEA010000779.1:0-2031 GCA_038529195.1 Cyanobacteria bacterium J06600_6 | reverse complement strand
ATCGGCGATTGATTTTTTCAAAGCAGTACCGCGCGATCGAGCAGAATCAAAAACGTCGCGAGGTGGTTGGCGCCAGACTTTCCAAGCAGCCTTCGCACCCGCAATGAAGCCAACACTGCCCTGCTGCACCTGCTGTACCTGCTGTTTAGCAGTAATTAATCCCTGATCTACCTGTTTGACTACTCCTGTAGCGTTACTAATACCCTGATTGAGGTCGTCAGTTAGCTCTCCCACTTCTTTTCCTGTGAGGCGAATTGCTTCGAGGGTAGGTGGAAACTCACGATTGAGAGTGTCAAACAATCTTTCGGCACTACGAGCTGCACGCCCTACTTCCTGTAGGGTAGGAATAGTGACTATAAGTACGGCAAATAAGCTAAAAGAGACTAGAAGCAAAGAAAGTCCTAGCCAAAATAAGGGATCTATCATAAAAGTTCTGTGGGGAGCACCCTTTAATTCTAAAGGGGATTGGTCATGCTCTAATTTAAATCTTGCCCCAGCAGCCTCTACATTCAGTCTAAGTCTCGCTCTTGTGCAGCTTGTGTGGTGGCTCTGCTCGTTTCAATGCCTGCTGCGATCGCTAACTTAAGACGTTCTAGAGTTCCATCCCAATTTTCGAGAGTAGTTTCTGACAGACGATCCGCCTGTAGCTGAATGCTGGAGCTTAAATCTTCTGCAAGTTCGGGTAGGGCATCCGCCGATTTTTTAATTACTTTGCGGGTTTCTTTCCCTGTGCGAGGTGCAATCAGTAGACCCATTAAAGTTCCTACCGCACTGCCAATCATTAATCCACCAACAAATAGCCCTGTTGAATTCTGTTTTGACATAATATTTTTGCACCCCTAATCTGAATATTCTAAACTCTTCACTAAGAACGGAACTCAGTTTAATCTTGCTATTCCGTTGTTATTAACTGGATTGAGCAGTAATTTTTCTAAAAACTTTTTTTATATCTAAATTATAAATAATTACGTCAAAATAGTTTAATTATTAGCGAAATCAACGTCAAGGAGCAGCAAGCATCGAACCTTAATCTAAATGAAAAGTCAAATTGTTATTTGTATTCCAACTAATTTGAGCAATAGACAAGAAATTGCTGCTGCTTTGGAAAAGACTGTTGGTACAGAGTATGTGTTCATGGGTCGAGTATTTCAGTCGACAATTACCCCTAGCAGTTGTGAAATTGATATCTGTGGTTGCCAAGCTAAAGGTTTTGCTCCAGAGTCGTCAACTAGTCTGGCTGATGATTTTGAAAGAGCAGCACAAAATAGGCTAGATCTCGTTACCCGACAGCAGCTTGATCGCTGCCAACAACTTGTTTATCTCACCTCGAACCAGATTGGATATGATGCCTGTTTAGGTATGGCGAACCTGGCTCAGGTTATCTTAGCGATTGGTGGGCTGGCAATTAAGGTTGAGTCGACAGGAATAGCCCATAGTCGCCAGAAATGGCTGTCTAACTACAATTCAGATGATGTTTTTGAGATCTATTCCCTCTACGTACAGCTAGTAGAAGGAGAAGATTATTACTATTCCTGTGGCATGAATAATTTTGGCAAAGCAGATGTCGCAATGGCTTTAGAGTCAGATATTGGCTTGGCAATTTATGTGATGAATGTGTTCAACTATTATCGTTTGACCGAGTCTCCTATTCTTCAGGATGGGCATACTTTTCAGCCAGATATGGGCTGTCCTCGCTATCAAATGCAGTGGATTGAAGATCGGGAAGAAGCACCAGCTAGTACACTCTATAACCCCTACGGTAGATGGTATTTAACGCTTGAACTGGATTCTTTTAATAGCGGCGATTAAATAGCTATGATCTGCCAGATGTTAGTTGGCACAAGAGATTTATATCAAAAAAACGAGAACAAGTGTCAATCAAAGTTAGGCACACTTTTTAATGTTGTCCTAAGCGAACGCTAGCACTGATACTTGGAAACAATTCTATTTAGGCTTAACGATTAAATTGTGTACTATGTCGAATATAAAATACAATAAAATTACAAACACTGCAGTTAACCAGATTTCTGT
>JBCBEA010000778.1:0-2034 GCA_038529195.1 Cyanobacteria bacterium J06600_6 | reverse complement strand
GATGAATATCTAAGTGAAGTCATCACAGAATTGCAGCAGGGTTATCAGTACGGTATTTTTTCGGCTGCAGTGGCTGATTACCAGCCAGTACAAACATTCTCAGGCAAAATCCCCAGCGGTCAATTGGCTAAAATCGACTTAGTACCTACTCAGAAAGTGATCGGCGAAGTCAAAGCCAAATTTCCTAGTTTGGGAATGATTACTTTTAAATATCAAGAAAATATTTCCCACGAAAAACTGATGACTATTGCCCATAGTAGACTCCAGCAAGGTTATCAAATGGTAGTCGCCAACCGAGGTGAAGAATCCCAAACCGTGGGTTCACAGGTAGCTTATCTGGTAACCAAAAATAGTCAACCGCAAAGAGCAGTGGGCAAACAAGAAATTGCGGAAGCGATCGCCAACTACTTAGAAACAGCCGTAGAAAAAGCAGGCTAGTACCGATCATTAACTTCCAGGTTCAAGCTGTTCCTTTTGTTTTCAGCCCATTAAAATAACGTTATCAATTACGTGAATAATACCGTTGTCGGCTTCAATATCTGCTGCGATCGCCGTAGCGTTTTTGACTTCAAAAACATCGTCAGTGCAGTTAATAGAAATAGGAGAACCTTCAACTGATTCCACAGTACTGACACCGCTTAAATCAGCTTTAGTTAATTTGCCTGCAACCACGTGGTATTTAAGTATTCTGGCTAACTGAGGTGGGTTGTCAACCAATGTTTGCACCGTGCCAGGAGGAAGTTTGGCAAACGCAGCATCGTTAGGAGCGAAGACAGTAAAAGGACCCGCAGTTTTTAACGTATCAACTAAGTTAGCTGCTTTGACCGCAGCAACTAGAGTGCTAAATCCTTCTGTATTAACTGCAATATCAACGATGTCTGCCATATTCTTTTTAATCTAAAGCTAGTGGAAATTCAGACCAATTATAGTATTTTTCGTTCTTGAGCTTGGCACCAATATTAGGGCGATCGCAATTTTAAAACTGGCAAGAATAAATTTGAGACAAAATATTTAATCTATTAGAGCCTATTTTTTAGCAAGATATTGTTGCTAGCTATGTTGTGGTGACACTAATTTTGGGTACGACTGATGATTATTCTCTGTTCGAACAAATTAATACAATTTCAGGATTGCAAGCAGCATTGATTAAGATCGCCTCGATGCGAGAGGATTACCTATTCAAATTTGAACTGCTTTGGACTCTCCAACTCGCAGAGCAATACTTAACTACAGAAGAATTACTATTGGAGTATAGTAACCCAATTAATCTTGTTTAGCAGTTTGATTCTCAGGCAATGTTATTTTGATTAATATTAGCGAGCAAGATAAGCCCAAAAAGATACGTTAATTACTAACAACAAATCAAAAATTGACGTTATGCAACCTGTTTTTTCAGACTCAATTCTAAGACATAGAGAATTGACTAAAAATCTATCAAAAAATACTCAGCTCATAATCACATCATCTTGCAATTATGTTATTTCTTATTTCTTTAGTTAATAAATTTGCTAACAAATCCAGAGAATCAATACAACTTGTGACAAAAGTGGGCGGATAAAAAATATCATCATATAGTTATGATATCAAGACAAATATTGCATCTTGCTGGATGGGAGTTGTACCGTTGTGACCCATAGCCAGAAACCGAAGGAGAGCGAAATGACAGGTTTTTGGACAGCAGGCATGAGTTATATAGGTGTGGAGTTTTTATCGCTTCCTCCACTTAATTACTATCGAGGGAAGGCGCAATCCTTCACCAAAACGGTCTTAGATAGTAGACGTAACTTAGCTCATTGAATTTATCTAAAAATATTGATCTATTTAGATCCTTGACCTTTTCTTCAAACTAGGTTGAGGATTTTTTTGGGAATTTTTTCGGCAGTGATTAGTAAACAAGAGTTACCATTTAACATCTTGCCAAGCGCCATAGTTAAAATTGAAGTTGATTATTAAAAATTAACTGTTTATGGCAGATCCGATTCTTTTTTGGGTAATTGTAACGGTGGCAGGGATTCTTTGTTCGATGGAGTTCGT
>JBCBEA010000777.1:0-2039 GCA_038529195.1 Cyanobacteria bacterium J06600_6 | reverse complement strand
AATCAAATCTGGATGTTGACGAAGGATAGTAAAGTATGACTGTAAATGAGTACGATAAATTCCTGATAATGTCGGTGCTGCTGCTAAAAGATCTTCAACGCTAACTGGTTGAGTGGCAAGGACATAAAATGCCTTTCTAATTAGGTAAGGAAAACCACCTACCATTATCATAATTGCCTCAATGCTTCGATCTAAATCTGCTATCTCTAGCTGAAACTGATGGCGAGAGGCTAATTCTTGAACCTGCTCTGAGCTAAATTCTGGCAGAATAATTGGCAAGCCGAGGTTAAATGGCGACTGGTTAATTTCCAGAGGAATATACATATCGGTTGAATGAACAACAATCATGCGTAAGCGCTGCCAGGTCGCACTATTGTTTGCTTCTTCATGCCAAAAACGCAGCAGGGGTAGGAATTCTCGAGCGATATCGGGATATTCAAATAAATGGTTAGCTTCATCAAAAGCCATTACCAATGGCTCATTTAACTGATTGAGAATATGTGTTTGTAAATAATTGGTGCAGCTAACTTTTGCCCCGAGATCTCGATCCCAATACTTATCTATTTGCGAACCGATTGATAGTTGAAGAGTTACATTTGCCATCAGCCAGCGTAGAAATTTTTCTAGGTCACTTAAAACAGAAGCTTCTGCTAACTGCAAATTAAGAGTAACAGTATGATAATTTTGCTGTTTCACTCTGCTAAGAGTACGAGACATCAGGGAAGTTTTCCCCATATTTAGAGGCGATTTTATGACGACAAACCCACCAGGATTTGAAATTTCATCGTAGATCTTGGTTTCATAAGGAGGACGTTCAATATAAAAACTAGAATTAGGCGGTACTTGACCATCGGGAAACTCATTAATTACCAGTGAAAATTTGCCCTTAGACGCTTTATCTTCTAAAACAGATTTAAAGTTGTTTTTACTAACTTTCTCTTCAGCAGCCAAAGAAAGATTTTGCCACAATCTTGAGCCCACGACGCGAATATAATCCGCATCATATCCAGAGCCAGCAGCAATTTCTTGATAAGTTTTGCCCAGCCAACATTCTCTTAATACTACTTCCTGTACTGCATTGAGCTTTTCTGGCTCTAAAATTTGAGCAACAACTTTTAAAGCCTTACCTATATCTAAATCTGTCATTTTTGGTGAATAAATTTAACGCATGTTCCATACTTCTCGATTAATATCTGTATATATTTTGTACAGCCTAATTTATCGTATTTAAAAACCTGGGTTATGGTCTCAAAATAAAGTATATCGCACAAAAATCATTGAGTTTAGCCTTAAAAGCGACAGAATCTAACCGCGTTTCTTTGCTTTCTGATGTGCCACAAACAGAACTATACTTATGTCCCTTTTAGTGAAGAAAGAAATAAATAGTCATAGGTCGTGTCGCCAAATTTTGCCATCTCGACTAGGAATAAAGCTCGGCAGTTGTTCCATAGAGATTTGTTGCCAAGTAGTCGCATTATAGGTTGTATAGCTGAGTTCGCTTTTACTTAGGTCTAGGTCGATCGCCGTAATCGTTTTACTCGGCAATAAACCCCCTGTGATTAGTTCTCGTTCGCCTTGTCCTAATGCTCCTGCGTGGAATAATAGCAGCTTGCTCATTCTACCTGGGTAGTATACATGATGATGTCCGCTAACGTACATAAGTACTCTGTTTCGCTCTAGGAGCGATCGCAGCTTTTGACTATCCTTTAGATATTCTCCTGGTCTGTTTTTTCGTTTGGCTACAGGATAAAAGGGCAGATGTCCCAACACAATTCTGGCTGCTGCCTGCTGCGCTTGATCTGACTGTAGTGTTGCTTCAATCCAACTGAGCTGTTTTGGGCTAATTTGAGCGGTAGAGGCGTCCCAGACGAGAAAAAAGATATCGTTTTGTTTAAATGAGTAGTAAAAGGGAAAATGCGTAGGGTCAACAAAGTTAAGGTTTGGCTGATGCTCTTGCCAATATGCTGTGGCTAATTCTCTTTCCTGTTCAAATAGTAAGGTGTTCTCCTTAATCGCGCCTGAGCCATCATGATTACCAA
>JBCBEA010000776.1:0-2040 GCA_038529195.1 Cyanobacteria bacterium J06600_6 | reverse complement strand
AGCGGAAAAGGAGGCGTGGGCAAATCTACAGCTTCAGTTAACTTAGCAATGGCATTGAACTTATCTGGGGCAAAAGTTGGCTTGCTAGATGCAGATGTCTATGGTCCAAATATCCCCCAGATGCTGGGTTTAAAACAGTCTAACGTGCAGACAATAGACACTCCTTTAGGACAAAAGTTTATCCCCCTAGAAGCTCATGGCATAAAGGTTATGTCCGTGGGGTTACTTGCCGAACCCGAACGTCCTTTAGCCTGGCGGGGACCCATACTCCACAAAATAATTACCCAGTTTATTAACGATGTGGAATGGGGCGAATTAGACTATCTCTTGATCGACCTGCCTCCAGGTACGGGAGGTGCTCAAATTACCATTGTGCAAGAAAGTCCCATCTGCGGGGTAGTAATGGTGACAACTCCTCAACAGGTAGCCTTATCTGACGTGCGAAGGGGAATCTATATGTTCCGCCAGGTAGGTGTTCCCGTGTTAGGAATCGTGGAAAATATGAGCTATCTTGTCGATCCTCAAGGTCGGCGTACTGCAATCTTTGGTAGTGGCGGTGGCGCAGAAATTGCTCAAGAATTATCCACACCATTGCTGGGACAGATACCCCTCGATCCGCGTATTTGCGATGGTGGAGATGAGGGAAATCCGATCGCTCTCAGTCAACCAGATTCTCTGGCTGCACTAACTTTCAAACAAATGGCTGGGGCTTTGACTCAAACTTTTAAAATGGCTGTAGAGGTTTGAAATAGCGATCGCTTCGGAAAGTTTATTTTGCTTAAAAACTACCGTAATCTCTAAATGGGATATGAATCAAAAACCCTGTCTGTCCCTGCAACAGTTATTTTTTCGACTTCTAATTAAGTTGAATGAGATCACATTTAATTTCTACTCAAGCACTTTATTAGTCTCTTTCAATAGAAAAAGTTAGGGTAAACTTATTTTTCGACTTTCTCTAACCATACAGAATCATTTTGATAGATAGTACCGCCTTGGATGACTGATAATCTAATCCCTGCAATGACCTTATTATATTGGGCAGCAGTCTTTAGAATGGTCAAATCTTGCGTCAATCCCTTTTGCGCTAAAGTCGTAACGACGCATCGAGGACAAGCAGTATCAATCTTTAACCTGACAGATTTACCGATGCTAAGAATATGACCAACCCAATCATTTTCGACAAAATCAGCCTGAGCGGATTGGGTATTAATTAATAAATTGGGGCGAAAGCGACGGGGCGCAAAGTCTCCATCGGCATAAAGTTCTTGTAAACGGTCTAAAGTGGCGGTGGTGATGGCATGAATCGAGCAGGAATCAAAAAAAGTCCCAGTCGGCATAAATAGTTGTGTGACAGTATCTTGATAGGCAGTGCCTTCAATATCAGGCCAATATTGTTCGAGGTATGGTGTCTTAGGAACAGTAGAGAGAAGTGTTACCTCTCGTTCGATCCAGTTTGACAGCAGAGTATTTATATTGTGTTGCTCGCTGGTAGCAGTGACACCGTTGGGCAAAGATATATTTACCCTCGGGGTAGGTTGACCGACTTTAGGCGATCGCTCTAAAGCAGCATGACAGTTGAGGAGAGATGACCATTTATGAGGATTTTTAGCACTAGCAATGCGCTCTGTTTTCACATCCCAAAGAGCATAGGTGCGATCTCCTAATAATCCTTTGGTGCCAATTTCCGATGCACCTAACTCCTCTCCCTGCATAGATTTGACTGGGTAACGCCATAGACTCTCTAGATTTCCTACAAGTGTCCGTTTCATACAAAGTTATCTTTCTCAACTGCTTTTTGTAACAATCCTTGAGCCTAACTTGATCAATGGAAAATTGACAATTGTTTGATTCGGTTTAAGAGCTTATGGGTTGCGGTATCATGCGCGGACTCTTTTTAGGGAGAGGTAATTGTCCATTGTTGAACCCCCAATTTAATTTTGGGGGTAGAGGCTGAAACTCACTATCAAACTAGGCTGGGTTCTGATTGTATTTCTAGCTCTAGTTCTGGCATAGGCTTAGACTCTGTTTCCATCTGTGCTG
>JBCBEA010000775.1:0-2044 GCA_038529195.1 Cyanobacteria bacterium J06600_6 | reverse complement strand
CGATCAAAGCAACTACCTCAAGATTGTGGCGATTGATGGAGCGTCAGAAACAATTCAGATTCTGCTCGAAGATGATGATGTGGTCATTGCCGAGTCATTTATTCAGGCTGATGACCTTTTGAGCCAGTCAAGCGATCGCCAGATATTTTTTGAGCTAGAAGTAAATCCTCAGGCTGAGACGGTAATTCCGACTGTACGTTATGAAACAGATGAAGGTATCTCTTCCGTTACGGGAACGGCGATCTCTCTTGAGGGAACTACACTACTAGATACGATTCGGGGCAACTATCAGGTAGAAGGTCTGACTAGCGGTTTGGCAGTCGGCTTGTTTTCTTCAAATACAGGTCAACCTCAGGCTGATACTTTTCAGGCTATTTTTGACAACATTGCGATCACAGCGACAGGAAGTACAGCTACCTCAACAGTCTTATATAGAGTCAATGCGGGAGGTGAATTAATTCCTGCTGTAGATGGTGATTTAGACTGGTCGGCAGACACCGAAGCCGAAAATAGCGAATATCTTGTCGAACCTGGCAGTAATTCCGTCATTGCCTATCCTTTAGTTGAGCCTGGCACAGATATTCCTGTTACGGTTCCCAATGAAATTTTTGATACCGAGCGCTGGTCAATGCCAGATGCGGAATCAATGGCATGGGCTTTTGAAGTTTCTGAAGCTGGACTATATGAAGTTAGGCTTTATGCTGGCAATGGTTTTGATGGCTCTAGCGAACCAGAAACAAGACTATTTGACGTGGCGGTAGAAGGAAATGTGCCAACAGAATTCGACGATATCGATCTTTCGAAGCAGTTTGGTCATTTGGTAGGAGGAATAATTGCTCATCAGGTAGAGGTGACGGACGGAACTCTCGATTTGGAATTTTTACATGGCGCGATCGAAAATCCGATGGTGAACGGAATTGAAATTTTGCGTTTAGAAACAGTTGTCGATCGCCCGCTAGTAGAAATAGTAGGCGGGGCAAGAACTGTCCAAGAAAATCAGGGTCAAGTCCAAATTTCGCTGTTAACCAGTGACCTCGTGCCCAATGGCGAGACTGTTGAAGCCACGGTTAAGATTGAACCCAATACTGCGATTGCCCAAACAGACTATAGCTACGGTTCACCTACCGCTGTTTATGACGCAGATACAGGCATTTACAGCGAGACAATTACGATTCCTGGCGGTTCTTCTGATGCCACAATTGCGATCGATTTAATTGATGATGCGATTGTTGAAAACGATGAATCATTTTTAGTTAGCGTTACTACTAAAGATTTGGGCAGTGAAGCGACTAGAAGCAGCGAGATTTCTGTCACTATTGCTGGCGAAAATCCTAATTCAACTATTCTTTATCGGGTAAATACTGGGGGAGAAGAGATTGCAGCCACTGACGGTGAAATTGCCTGGTCCGCAGACACAGAGTCAAACAACAGCCTCTATTTAGAAGATCCTGGCAGTAATTCTGTAATTTCTTTTCCGAAAGTGACCCCAGGAGAAACCATCGCTGAGAATATACCCGACGAAATTTTTGCAACAGAACGCTGGGATTTACCCACGGGAACAGAAATGCAGTGGGAGTTTGAAGTAGAATCAGCGGGCTTATATCAAGTCAGGCTTTATATTGGTAACGGCTTTATTGGTGCTAACGCAGCAGGCGATCGAGTGTTTGATGTGATGGTAGAGGATAGTGTGCCTGAAGAATTTAAGGCGATCGACCCAAGTTTACAGTTTGGTCACGAAGTTGGCGGAATTGTGAGCAGCAACGTCGAGGTAACAGACGGTATTCTGAACCTAGAATTCATTCACGGTGCAGTAGAAAATCCAATGGTGAACGGCATAGAGATTTTGCAGCTAAATGAGACGGTAGCGTAGCTGCTTTTTTTGGCGTTGCTGATTTGAAGTATTCCACAAGGAACGTGAAACAGGAAGTAATCTGCTCGCAGCTATTAGCTTTTTGATTAATTCACTTACAGCGCTTTTCATATGAGTAGACCCTAAAAATAGAGTTAGCTTAAAAAAGCTTAGAGCTTATAGCCTATGGCTGAT
>JBCBEA010000774.1:0-2046 GCA_038529195.1 Cyanobacteria bacterium J06600_6 | reverse complement strand
AAGGGTAGTTAGTTTGTTCGCTGGTTTGAACATTCCGAATATCCAGCACGTCCAAGGACTGTTTCAAACTCGATTCGACGGGATAGTTTTCAAACACAATAATGCTTTGAAATAAAGCAGTGTCCAAAGGGAAATCGCTAACTCGATGAATATCGATTAAGGATATATATTCATACTCTTGTCTGGCTATTTGCTTTTTCTGTAGCTGTTTGAGCCATTTGGTTAAAAGCTGCTCGCGATCAATTTGAACTCTTACTGACTGGGTGTTAATAAATAGTCCGACAATGGATTGAGCGTTCGCCAAGTTCGGTGGACGACCAGAAGTTGTTGCCCCAAAAATAAGATCGATACTATCACTATAGCGGTGCAGGATAATTGCCCAGGCTGCCTGAATTATCGTATTGAGAGTAACTTGGTATTCTCTGGCTAAAAATTCTAATTTGTAGGTTGTTTCGGCTGATAGCTGTAAATTGCATTGCTGATAATTAGCAGCAGATCCTTTTAGATCGGGTTTACTCTTTGCTATAGATAAAGAAGTGGGAGCAGAAATATCTTTCAATTCCTCACGCCAAAAATTAAGTGCCTGCTCTGTATCCTGCTGTTTTAACCAAGCAATATAGTTCTTGTAGGGAACTGCGGGAGTCAGAGTAATGTTTAAATCTTGAGCGAAGCTTTGATAGTAGCCTAATAACTCTTTAATCAATAGAGGAACAGACCAGCCATCTAATAACAAATGGTGATAAGTCCAGACAAACTGATAATACGATGCGCTTGCACCAGCACTCGGCGATCGCATTTCGATTAAATCTAACCGCATTAGTGGAGCTTGATTGAGATTAAAGCCTGTCGTTCTAAGCTCTTGAAGAAATTCGGCTAGTTTATTTTGCCGATCTGATAATGATACCTCTAGCCAATCGTGTCTAATGAGAGAAATTTTGGCTGCTGTACCTACCACCTGTAGAGGCTGCTTCACACTGTCCCAGACAAAAGCCGTCCTGAGAATTGCATGACGATCTATCAATTGCTGCCAAGACTTAGCAAAAGCAGTAATATCCAGTAGACCGTGCAGTTCGTAAGCTGTTTGGATAATATAGGCTCCCGAATTTGGTTCTAGCAGGCTGTGAAACAACATTCCCTGCTGCATGGGAGATAGAGGATAAATATCTTGAATTTTCTTCTGAGCCATTACTGAAACTTTATTGGCAGTTAATTGCAACATATTATCATTTAAGCTTATACTGAAACGACAAAGATAAATTTAAAAATTTGAGCTGCGAGCTTCCGTTTTACAGAGGCTAGCTAAATTACAGTTCAACTAAGACCTTTTGAGCGTTTAAACCTAATTTAATTAGTCAGAGACTACAGCATATTGATGTTGCGTCCGACATATTAAAAAAATTAAAGCTAATAATTCTCAAATATAAAAACTAGATTAACTTTTAGAATAATGACACCAAATGAATTGAGCCTAAAGGATTTGCAAACGATTGAGATTGACAGAACCGAGTCCTGGTTTGCCTATCGCCGTTTTCAGGATTTAGCGATCGCTTCTTCAATTTCCACTGGACAACCTCTAAGAGTTGCAGTTAACGATCCTCATACAGCAGTTCAGGTATGGAGCGTAATTAAGCAGGTTACAGGTTCTCGTTCGGAGCTAATTAACTGGTTAGAGCATTGTTGGGAAATGCCAATTAAGAGTTAGAAGGAAATGTACTAAAATCCTGTCCGTACAGATTATTTACCATTTGAGACAAGCTATGAAGACGAGACGAATGAGTATAAATGACAGGTCGCCAACAATAAAAAACAACCCATCAAAGAACATCTAAAACCTAGAAACATTTGGGAAGCAAACATCCTATCTATGTTTATCTGTTGATCTATTCATAATCAAATCTTGGAAACGTTTATCACTTCGTATCCCGTCAAAATTAGTATCAGTTTTAATATACTCTCGGAGTTCAGAATTGAGGCGAAAAGATTGTTCTAGGTTTTTTATTGCAAAGTCAAAATCTTTTTCTAAAGCATAGCTTGCAGCCTTGTTAT
>JBCBEA010000773.1:0-2047 GCA_038529195.1 Cyanobacteria bacterium J06600_6 | reverse complement strand
GTGTCTATTTTCAAATCTTCATCTGATTTAGAAAAATATTTAAGCGTATGAAAAAATATTCGATTATGTAAAAGATAATTTAGGTCACAATAATATTGTCAGCAATGAAATGATAGAGGAATTTGAGCAGCGATATCAGACGAATCTAGAAGATTCTGAAAAGCACGCTTATGAAACTATAGGAGAAAGAAGAGAACGCTTGAAACAAGAACGAATTCTTAAATAAAAATCTCGGTTGAGAAAAAGGCGATCGCCTTAACTAATTCTTCAGATAATAGCGATCGCGGTAGATAATTTTAATTATTCAATCGAGACAAATATAGCTTGAACAACTGATGGGCAAAAACAAGGCTTTGAAAATAGCTGAGTCTGACAAAAATTGCTTTAGTTATGACACGGAAATTTTAGTTATAGTCCGTGGATTTATGGTCAAAGCACTGCCTATCGGTTTAATTGTGGAGCGCAAACTAGATTGCTTTATACATTCAATTAATCGAGAAACTGGTTTTGTTGGTACCCAAAAAATCGAACAATGGCATGATCGCGGAGAGCAAGAAGTTTTTGAATACGCTTTGGATGATGGCACGACTATTAAAGCTACCAAAGACCATAAGTTTATGACTTCTGATGGGCAAATGCTGCCGATTGAGGAAATATTTGAACGAGGTTTAGATTTGGTTTGTCGTAACTCTTATCTTATCGATGGTTATGATTTTAGATCTATCATTCCCGACTACTATACTTGTCCCTATACCTACGGTAATACCTGCGGTTTTGGAATTGTTAAGCTAGATACTATATATGCAGTAGAGCATCATGGATGTACGGAAGGATATCGTACATCTGGCGATCCTAAGCTAGATTGCCAATACAACAGCAAAAACTTTTCTCTTTGTTTCGATAACTGGATGTTATCTAAAAATCTTTATTATGACAATTATTCTGACTTTGTAAATATCTGCATCAATGGTTATCGAAATGAAACATATATTCGGCAGCGGCAAGAATTAGATAACAGTTTTACTGCCGAAGAATCAACTACTCCCGAGCATACTTATCTTGCTCTTAGTACCGCAATCGAACAAGCACTTAAGCTAGAGAAGTTTTTGCAAAAGTCAGGCAAATTTAGTGAAGACAAGCTGATAGATTTTAGTTGCTATATATCTTCTTTGAATTTACCCAATTACTACAGAGATTGCCACGTTCGTAATCCAAACATCGAGCAAGTAGCTGTTTTAAAGGAGATTATTGACTATATAATCGCTAATCCAAGTAATATTAATGAGTTAGTCAGTCAGGAAACGATTGATGAATTTGAGCGACAATATAAAACGTATCAGAAAGATTCCGAACGATACAAGCATGAAACTATTGAAGAAAGACGAGATCGCTTTAACAAATAAGCAATTATAGAATAAAGAGCGATATATATTCTTTAATTTAATAGAGATAATACAGCGATCGCAGTAAACATCAGCTTCCTGTTATTCAACTAAGTGGCGCAGCTAGATAATGTTATAATTTCCTCCATTCTCGTAGATTATGCTTACTATATTGACTATTTGCAAAAAGAAGTTATCAATTCTTCGATAGACAATCGAAAGTAGGTAATTTTATACGATCTAATTGCTACCTGTGATTGGATTTTTCCCTATCAAAAAACAGTATTAGTTTGCGATCGCTATCGGAACAGCTAGATATTTGCCCTTTAATATAATCATAATCCATCGATCTTTGTAAAAAAGAGGAGATAATGCTACGACATCTGGAAAGATTCCAGCCATTAGTGGAATATTTAAAGGTGGTTGTAATTCATTATAATTAGAACTAAATATAAAAACGGTAGAGTGATTTTAGTGAAAAGTAGTAGTAATAATTTAAATTTACTTGGACTAACACACTGCTCATTAGGATTTTTTGCAGCATTGATTGTAATCCATGTTTTCAGAATATTATCTGGTTTATCTGATAGCAATTCTATTTTTATCTTGCCTACTATATTGCTAATAAGTTACTGTATTTGCTTGGTCTACTCTGGCATTTCTAT
>JBCBEA010000772.1:0-2047 GCA_038529195.1 Cyanobacteria bacterium J06600_6 | reverse complement strand
AAATAAATAATCATTCATTGACCAAATAATAAATGACCAGTAATCAAATAAGATTTTTAGGAACTACTAATCCCAATAATCCTGTCTGGCAAGGAGATCTAAACACGATCGCTTTTGAATCAGAAAAAATCAAAACAAAACTACTTAACTTAGCAAAACCCTGTTATTTCATCCGACGGCAAGGACAAATTGGCGTGACAAATGATGGTGAGCTAGTAGATCAAGATAATCACAATACCTCGAAGTTAGAAACCTTAACTGCTATTGCGCCCCTCGTACCTCAACAGTTAGGCGAACGCAATTTTCTTAATTCCCATCAGGTAAAATATGCCTATGCTGCTGGCTCGATGGCAAACGGTATCGCCTCAGAAGAGTTAGTAATTGCCTTGGGAAAAGAGCATGTTCTGAGTTCTTTTGGTGCAGCAGGTTTGCTTCCCCCCAGAATAGAGAAAGCTATTTATCGCATCCAACAAGCTTTATCTAACAAACCCTACGCTTTTAATTTAATCCACAGCCCCAGTGAAGTAGCAATTGAAAGGAAGACAGTCGATCTATATCTCCAGCATGGAGTCACGACTATTGAAGCTTCAGCTTTTCTGGATTTAACTCCAAACGTTGTTTACTATCGCGCTGCGGGTTTGAGTCTCAATTCAGATGGTTGTATTGAAATTAAACATAAAATAATTGCCAAAATTTCCCGTCGAGAAGTAGCCCGCAAATTCCTCCAGCCTGCTCCAGACAAAATACTCCAGCAATTAGTATCTCAAGGCTTAATTACCGAGTTACAGGCTAAATTAGCTTCTCAAGTACCGATGGCTGACGACATTACCGTAGAGGCTGATTCTGGGGGACATACAGATAATCGTCCTTTAGTTTGTCTGCTACCCGCAATTATGATGCTCCGGGATCAAATTCAGGCAAAATACAGCTATGCAACCCCGGTGAGAGTGGGGGCAGCAGGGGGAATTAGTACGCCACAATCAGCTTTAGCTGCTTTTATGATGGGTGCTGCATATGTCGTAACTGGTTCGGTAAATCAAGCCTGCCTGGAAGCAGGAACATCTACCCATACTAAGAATTTGCTCGCTCAAGCAGCAACTACTGATGTCATTATGGCTCCCGCCGGAGATATGTTTGAAATGGGAGTCAAAGTACAGGTATTAAAACGAGGTACTTTTTTTGGCATGCGATCGCAAAAATTAGCTGAAATCTACCAAAAATATAGCTCTATCGAAGATATTCCCAAAATTGAGCAAGATAAGTTAGAAAGACAAATATTTCAAAAAACTTTAGTCGAAGTCTGGCAAGATACGGTCGATTATTTTAACCAAAGAGATCCAGCTGAAATTGAGCGAGCAGCCAATAATCCTAAGCGAAAAATGGCTTTGATTTTTCGCTGGTATTTGGGACTTTCTTCTCGTTGGTCAATTACAGGAGAACCAAAGCGAGTAATGGATTATCAAATTTGGTGCGGAGCAGCTATGGGCGCATTTAACAGCTGGGTTCAAGACTCTTATTTAGCCGAACCTCGCAATCGAAAAGTTGTCGATGTTGCGAATCAGATAATGACTGGTGCTGCTTATTTATATCGACTACAAAATTTAAAATTGCAGAACATTTATTTGTCCGATATAGATTATCAATACCTACCTAAAAAATAAAATTAAATATATTTAGTAACGTATTTATGCTATTAAATTTTTATTTAGCCAGCTCATTTTTTATTATTCTCTCTTTAATAATATCTCTAGCTAAAAAGAGTAAAGAAACAATTGTCAGAGCTTTAGTTTTGCTGTTAATTTTGCAGATTATATGTCTATCTTTGTGGCAAGGAACACTAGCTTTTACAATTTTAGTCGCCATTATTTTGACGATAAGTTTGTATGAGGTAGCTCAAAACTATGAGATAAATTATTTACTGTTTGCAGTTTTTTGTCTGGGTTTATTTATAGCAGGACTTTATAGCGATCTCCAGGGAATTGAGCCAGCAGTAATTTGGCTACCGATAATTGGTCTAACTGTGTTTAAATCTTCAATAAAAAAGATA
>JBCBEA010000771.1:0-2048 GCA_038529195.1 Cyanobacteria bacterium J06600_6 | reverse complement strand
ATTACGTTCTGAAGGGTTAATTGTTACTCAAGACAAAAAAGTCAGTTTCTTTCACGAAAGCTTCTTTGATTATCTTTTTGCAAGACAATTCTTAAGCTCTGACCAATCCATTCTGGAATTACTACTATCGGTAAAGGAACAATATTTATTCCGAAGAACCCAAGTACGACAGATATTAGAAGTACTGAGGCAGGATGAGTATTCAAGATATTTATTGGAGCTGGAAAGCTTGTTTTGTAATGATGTACGCTATCATATTCGACTATCCGTAGCTGCTTGGTTAGGTGCTTTAAAGAATCCGAAAGTGGAAGAATTTGAGATTGTCAACTCAATGTTTGATGATGGGGCGATAGGGTTCTCACGATTTCAGAATGTTGTCCTACTTGGGAATGTGGGTTGGTTTGAGGTTCACATAAAGACGAATTGGTTCTCTTTGATTCTGAATGGAGATGATGAAGAACGCCAACATCAACTCGTATGGTGGCTCCTGAAAAATGCTCATCATCATCCTAATGAGGTAGCAGGATACTTACGGCAATGGTGGAACAATGAGCCAAATAGAGCACTCGTAATAATCAATAGAACGTTTCTTATCTCTGCGCCAGATATCGAGGGTATGCTAAAGCCTGTCGAACAGCTTTATTGCGATTTAATAGAAACCCATGCTGATATTTTCTTTGGTGATGAAGCTACCAGGAAGCGGAGAACAAGAGATGATATTATCTACACATGGCTCAGGGTAAATATTGGAAGTGGATCAGAAGTCCTTAAATCCTATTTCAGGGCGTGGTTTGCAATGCATCCAAACGATCAGCCTTTTTCATTTCAAAATATTTCTGAGTTTGATTTACATACTTTATCAGAAGCTACACAGGTTAATACCGAGGAAGTTCTTCGTGGATTTACAGAAGCTCTCCCCAAGAGTATTACGATTATTAATGACAAAAAACTACAAGGTCACTGGGATTCTACATTTGACTCTTTCAGTGCAAGTAAGGGGCATGGCGATGATGAACTTGTCGGAATTTTGCGATCAGCATTCAGAAAGGTGGCGGGACAAGCCCCAGAAGTAGCAAATCACCTTCTGAGCTTTTTTGATCCTAAAATGCACAGACTTTTTCTTCATTTACACCTTGAGGCGTACGCTGAAAGTCCAGATTATTTCAAAAATCAGTTCATTGCTTTACTCCATTACGAGGATTTGTTTAGCGCAGGTTCTAGTGGTATTACGTGGAAGTCTTTTGCAGTGACGGCAAAAGGAGTAATACCTTTTTGCGATACTGCAAATCGTATTAGGATTGAAAACAAAATTAAGACATACAGCCCTGAACTAGATGCTGCAATCAAGCACGTACGAGAAAACGGTGAGCAGTCGCGTAGAGATTGGATTCTAAGCTATTTACGTGATTCTGGCTATGAGCAATGGTGCATATTAGATACAATCGGGATAGATCTATTAAGTGAAGAACTCATTCAACTCCATAGACAATTGGGTCGAAAATTTCCTCATAGGAAAGTTGGTGATACAGAAAGTACTTTTAGCATCAGAAAAATAAAGTCCCCTATTTCACAACGACATGCACGTTTCATGTCCGATGATGAGTGGTTGAAAGCCATTAAAAAGTATAGCCATGATCGTGATGTTAAAGGACCAAATAATTATCTCTGGGGGGGTGCTGAACAGCTAGGTAATGTTTTAAGGGAGTGCACAAAAGAAAAGCCCAATCGTTTTTCTGCCTTGCTTCTCAAGGTTCCTCAAAGCTCACATTCGGCTTATGCTCGGGAAATTTTGTACGGTTTATCGCAGTCGAAAGACTGCAAGCTGAAAAACTTAAGGTTAGCAATTGATTACGCCCACCAAAGCTCTCAAAAAAAATTTGCTCTGGAAGTTTCTCGGCTAATAGAGCAATATCCGGCTATTTGTAAAGAGCAAAAGTATCTTGATATCTTGTTCCACTATGCTCGTGCTGGCGCAGCAGATGAAAACAGAGTTAAAAGAGAAAAAAAGAAAGAGACGCGTGAGATTCACACGATTGAAGAAGCCATCG
>JBCBEA010000770.1:0-2056 GCA_038529195.1 Cyanobacteria bacterium J06600_6 | reverse complement strand
AACTAGGCTATCAACTCGAATTGACTCCCATAAACTGAGTTTTTGAACTTCAACTTAATTGTCTATTTTCAAGACAGGTCGTAACACATAATAATTTCTACAGTATCAGGGTCATAATAAGCATTTTCTGCCCCACACTGATCGAACACAATCTCAATGTCTTGGGGAAAAACATATGTGCTGTTCAATTCAGCTACTAAATCGTCGAAGAATGCCGTCTCTGCTAAAATACTGCGAACTTCTTGGAGATTTTTGTCTGTAGGAGTCTCATAGTGGAGAATCAAATCACCTCGATCCTGCTGTAGAGAAGACTGAGGATAGCTAGTTGATTTCAACGTAGCGCATCCAGGTAAAGCAGTAAGAAATACCAATGCCGTGCAGTAAAACTTGAAAGAACTGTACATCTTTAATCTTCATCTTCCGGCATCGAAAAATCATCTCCGGCTCGCTCGGAAGGAATGGCTGCAATAATCGCATCAATTACTTTAGAAATAGGAATAATTTCTAGTCCCAGGTCATCGGGTAAACTTTGACCTTTAGGCACGATCGCTTTTTTAAAGCCTAGTTTTGCTGCTTCTTTGAGGCGTAATTCCATCTGAGATACCAAGCGTACCTGTCCGCCTAAACCAACTTCACCGATTAAAACCGTGCGGGGGTCAACAACGCGATCGCGAAAGCTGGCAACAATGGCGATCGCTACTCCCAAATCCGCAGCAGGTTCACCCACACCTAAGCCACCCACAGAAGCAACATAAGCATCCAGTTTAGAAAGAGGAACGCCAACACGCTTTTCCAGTACTGCCAAAATTTGCTGTAGGCGATTATAGTCAATACCTGTAGTCGAACGGCGGGGTGACGTATAGCTTGTGGGGCTTACCAGCGCCTGAATCTCTACTACAATGGGGCGGGTTCCTTCACAGGCAACAACAATAGAAGTACCTGGTGAAGCCTCATCGCGGTTGCCTAAAAATAACTCGGATGGGTTGTCAACCTCAACTAAACCCCCTTCAGCCATTTCAAAGATGCCAATTTCATGAGTTGCCCCAAAGCGGTTTTTAACCGAGCGTAATAGGCGATGAGAGGCATAGCGATCGCCTTCAAAATAGAGGACGGTATCAACGAGGTGCTCTAAAACTCTCGGTCCGGCGATCGCCCCTTCTTTGGTAACATGACCCACAATCAAGAGCGTAATATTCTCGCGCTTGCCCACCTGCATTAGGGCAGAAGTACATTCACGTACCTGGGCAACCGAACCAGGAGAAGAAGTCAAGGCTGCAAAGTGCAGAGTTTGAATACTATCAATTACCGCTACCTGGGGTTTTAAAGATTCTAATTCCCGTAAAATTTCTTCCAAATCCGTCTCTGGCATCACGTAGAGATTATTATCCTTTTTTTGTACCGCCTTACCATTCTGCGTACCGTTAGCTGCGGTTTTCGTATCCGCTACATCCAAACGGGACGCCCGCAATTTTACCTGCTGTCCTGATTCCTCCGCCGAGACGTATAAAATACGAGGCAAACTGTGAGAAAGCTTATTAGCCACCTGCAACAGCAAAGTTGACTTCCCAATTCCAGGATCTCCCCCAATCAGCACTAAAGATCCTGGTACAACTCCACCACCTAAAACGCGATCAAATTCTCCATAGCCAGAAGGAAACCTTTCCTGAACATCATTATTGATCTCCGAAAACTTGAGAGATGCTCTAGGCTTGGCTTCGCCCAATGCTTTGCCGTTAGAGCGTGCCCCCGACTGCCACCCTCCGCGACTAGATCCTCCAACAGCGACTTCGATTGGTTCTTCAGAAATAGTGCCAAACTCGTTACATTCTTTGCACAATCCAAACCACTGACTATATTCTGCTCCACAACTGTTGCAGACATATATTTGTTTTGCTTTAGCCATTATTCTTAAGAAAAATTAGAGAATTGCAGAAGTAAGAGGATAAAAAAGTAAACTTTATTAGTAATAACAAGATTAATCCTAAGAAACTTTAAAAGCTTCAAAGATAAATTAAATCTGAAAAAACCTCTCAATTGTGAGAATAGTTAGGCTAAT
>JBCBEA010000769.1:0-2059 GCA_038529195.1 Cyanobacteria bacterium J06600_6 | reverse complement strand
TAATGACGGTTACGTGTTTATATATAGTCAAATATACTGATAACGATATATACATAGCTTTATTATCTCAATATTTAGGTAGCAAGAAATGAAAAATAAGTATTTATCTACTGCTCTGATTGGTTGCGCGATCGCCTTTGCCTCAATTCCTCTCCATGCTACAGAAGGTATATCTTCTGAATCCAGTAACGACTACACATTTGTCTGTGGAGTTCAGGGCGAAACACCAACTATGTTTGCCTATACTCCAGGCGAGGTAAATCTTCAGCCTTTAATGAACTGGCATTCAGAATACTTATTACCAGAACAGTCTGGGGCAGATATTTGCTCTTCAACTGCTACAAAGTTACAGGATTCATATCAGCAGCCAGAAGCAAAATATCTTAAGGCAGCCACTACAAAAGAGCAAAATTTCGTCTGTCTAGTTGATGATAAAGATCAAAGCTGTCTTGATGAAAATAGTCAAAAGCTTTTTAGCGTTAACTCTAAATATGATGCTAGCTGTGTACTAGAAAACAAATCCCCAATCAATTGTGTTGCTCTGAAGGTCAGAGGCATATACAGCTTTAACGATGAACCATATCAACCTCTTTGGTGGCCCTGGTAATAAGTAAGTCAGGTAGCTATAATCTTTGAATTTCAGACCATTTTTGAGGTCTTTTGAGCCAAAGCGCTGTAGAAATACGGATCTTTGGCTTCTTGTTTGAATTGTCAAACAAATTTGGGCGCAATCATGGAAAATCAATAGCAGCCTATCGAGCAGTTGTTTACTTCCTTGTTAACTCAATCTACCAGCTAATTAATATTTGGTAAAAATTACCTTTAAATATAAATTACATATAGAAATCTTAAAAAAGCAATTGGTTTAGATGCTTCCCTTAGAAAAGTCCCTCGTTACATATCTAAAATTAACCTTAACTACCGCTAGTTTACTCTTCACCCGTAGCGTTACTGCTGAAGTTAAGCCTGAAAACACTTTATCGGCATCGAATCTAAATAAATTAGGAAAAATAAAGCTTACTCCCTCCAAGAATTATAGAATTTACCGTATCATTGCTGCTGAATCATCAGATAGCGGAATCCCATCCTTGCGTCGTCAGCCAACTGGAGGAGAAAGATTTGAACCCAAACGAATTCCGTTCCAAATTCCCTTTCCTAAAAAACCATCATATAGAACTTCTCCAAGTATTACGATCATTAATCCATCAGCATATGGAGCATCTTGGGGTAGCGCGGGAATTGGAGTCGGATATCAACAAAGAGCCAGATTTCGCGAGCAGTCAGACGGTGTAATCGGCTTGGGATTTGGTCTAGGTAACCCTTTAAAAAATGTGGGAGTTCAAATAGGTATTAGCTTAGTGGACGTGAGCGCCCCCTTCCGAGACGGAGGAATTAACCTCAAGCTGCATCGCCGTCTGCCCCAAGATTTTTCTGTTGCATTAGGAGTTCAAGGTGCTGTGAAATGGGGAGAGACAGATGGAGGATCTTCTATATTTGGAGTTGCAACCAAGAGATTTAAACTGCGTCAGGATCGAACTAAAGCTTTTAGCGAAATGTACACAACTTTGGGTATAGGAGGTGGTCAATTTCGTTCTGAATCGGACATCAACAACGGCAATGATAACATTGGTATTTTTGGGAGTTTAGCCGTTAAAGTAATTCAGCCAGTTGGCTTTGTAGCGGAATGGAGTGGTCAAGATTTAACCATTGGTGTTCCCTTAGTTCTGTTTCGGCGCTTGCCAATTGTCATTGTTCCCGCCATTACTGACATTACAGGTTCTGCTGGAGATGGAACAAGATTTATTGTCGGTCTAGGATATAGCTTTTCTTTTTAAATAACTATCAACAATAATAAGCAAAACGAGACTATAAAGTATGAAACTATCACAAGTACCTGTAAAAATATTTTTGGCGTTGGCATGGATCTTGGTAGCTACAGAATCAGTTCGCTCTCAATCAGCAAACATGTCTGATATCAGTCTTCCTAATCCTGAGTCAATGATTAATGAACCTGAAGTGACTCCTGACGAACCCGTGGTGGGAGAAGTCGAACCTGAAG
>JBCBEA010000768.1:0-2067 GCA_038529195.1 Cyanobacteria bacterium J06600_6 | reverse complement strand
GTTGGCAAGTAGTAGCTGAATCTGGAAAGGTTGAGGAAATACGAGAAAATAAGAGCGATCGCACTTATAACGATCTCTTAACCGTTGTTATCATTCCTCCCAACCTCAATAGTCAAGGTGAAGAAGAACCCGATTTTGTGGCGATCGAGTGGCTGAAAACACAGCATGAAAGGGGTGCTGTTATTTGCTCTATTTGTACGGCAGCATTTATTCTCGCTAGCACTGGTTTACTTAAAGGGAGATCTATTACTACTCATTGGGCTTTAAAAGACAGATTGGCAGCTAAATTTCCTGACATTAACGTAGAAACAGACAAAATGGTAATTGAAGATGGCGATATCATTACTGCGGGAGGCGTAACAGCTTGGATTGATTTGGGTTTGTGCCTGATTGAGAGGTTTATAAGCCCTGGGATTGTATTGGAGGTTGCTCGCTTCTTTTTGGTCGATCCAAATGGTAGGGAACAAAAAGTTTACAGCAAATTTTCTCCTCAACTTTATCATGGAGATTTAGACATTTTAAAAGTACAACACTGGCTACAAAATAATTACCAGCAAAGCATCTTGATTGCAGATATGGCATCCATGGCAGTGTTAAACAAACGTACATTTCTGCGCCGATTCAAAAAAGCAACTGGTATGAAGCCGATTGAATATCTACAGGCGCTGCGTATTACTAAGGCACGGGAAATGCTGGAATTTTCTCAACTCTCTTTTAGTGAGATTGCGGGGAAAGTCGGCTATGGAGATGCTAATGCCCTGCGAAAAATATTTCGACGCTCAATTGGGCTACAGCCAGGAGAATATAGGCGGCGCTTTAATATCTGCCAAATCAAATGATGTTTTCTATTCCAATGCAGAATAGGAAACTTAAGTTATTTTAATTGCGATCTCTCTATCTCGAATGCTATTCCCAACAAAACCAAATTTTTACCACAGAACTCTATAGGTCATGTTTGATATATCTTTACCCTTCTTAAGAACGTATCAAAAAAATGGTAGTTGAATATACATAACTTTTAAAAGTTTTTGTATACAGTATACGATTAGTAGCGTTACTCATTGTGTGTTCCTATAACTAAGAAACAGACGGTAAATCTGCTGTTTTAAAACGCTCTCAGCAAAATATTTATATTCATACAGCTATTTGAATTTGTGGTTGTCAACTAAAACAAAAAAGGTGTTTTTGGGTACAGATACTGTTTTCTTTTGTTTCTAAAACAGAATTGATTTGCTAAAGACAACCGATTCCAAATTCGATGCAGCTCATATGCAACCTAATTAATCAAAATCATAGTTTTAAACATCTCAACTACAACCTGAAAAAAGATGACTAATCCTGAAATAAGAATTGATACAGAAACCGAAAATATTGAAACAGAAGCACCCGCTTCAATCGAATCAGATTTAATTTACGGTTTAGAATCTCGTCCGCCTTTTGTCGAATCAATCTTTGTGGCACTACAGCACGTATTTGCCTGCTTTGTCGGCATTATTACTCCTGGACTAATTATTTGCGGGGCTTTAGAAGTTCCTCCTGCGGACACTACCTACATTCTCAGTATGTCTTTAGTGGTATCGGGCATTGCTACCTTTATTCAGGCTAAAAGATTCGGTCCTGTGGGTTCGGGTTTATTAAGCGTCCAAGGAACGAGCTTTGCTTTTCTTGGTCCAATTATTGCTGCGGGTTTGGCAGTTAAAGGTGGAGGTGGAACTGTCGAAGATGCCTTGGGCTTAATCTTTGGCTTATGTTTCTTTGGGGCATTTGTCGAAATTTTTGTCAGTCGCTTTCTACATCTGGCAAACAAAATAATCACGCCTTTGGTCACAGGGGTAGTAGTAACCTTAATTGGTCTTACTCTCATTAAGGTAGGTATTACTTCAATGGCTGGTGGCGTACCCGCCCAGAGGGCTGAAACATTTGGTAATCCCGTATTTTTGGGAGTAGCGTTCTTGGTGTTGGCAGTAATTGTGGCACTTAACAGCACTACCAATAATTATCTGCGGATGTCTTCGATTGTTGTCGGTTTGCTTGTGGGATTTTTGGTTTCAATTCCTTTGGGGCTAG
>JBCBEA010000767.1:0-2070 GCA_038529195.1 Cyanobacteria bacterium J06600_6 | reverse complement strand
AAATAAATCAAGATACAACAAACCCAGCAGCCAATTAAAATTAACTACTGGGTATATACATTGTCTTAAAACGCTATTTTTCAGCGTCACTAGATTCAGATTCTTCAGCGCTAGCATCGAGCATACCGTACTTACGTAAGAAGCGATCAACTCGTCCTTCCGTATCAATAATTTTTTGTGTTCCAGTATAGAAAGGGTGATTACCAGACCAAACATCAACATTAATTTCTGGTTGAGTTGAACCAACGGTCATTACTACTTCGCCGTTGCAGATAACCTTGGCATCGGGATACCAAGTAGGGTGTATTTCAGGTTTAGGCATTTTGCTTGTTTAAAAATTGCTTTGGTAGACAGCCACTAGATAGAAAAGAGCTAATAGCTAATAAATATTTTATCGTTTGGAGAATTGAGGTGCTTTTCTCGCTTTCTTCAAACCATATTTCTTTCTTTCCTTACAGCGAGGGTCGCGAGTTAGAAATCCTTCTGTTTTTAATGGCTGACGATTACTAGGGTCTTGCTTGCACAAGGCTCTGGCTACACCTAGACGTACTGCATCGGCTTGACCAGTCAATCCACCACCATGAGCATTAACTAAAATGTCATATTCGCTTTCAAACCCCAAGGTCTCCAGAGGCCCTTTGATGGACATGAGATAGCTAGGAATGCGGTTGAAATAGTCTTCGCCAGCTTTGCCGTTAACAACTAACTTGCCTTCGCCTGGTACAAGGCGCACTCTGGCGATCGCTGACTTACGGCGACCAGTCGCCCAATATACTACTTTATCTTGTGTTTCCATGTCTTAGTTTTTCTGGGGAATAGTGTTAATAGTTAAAGTCTCAGGGTTTTGAGCAGCATGGGGATGATCTGCGCCTGTATAAACTTTGAGCTTAGTGAATAGTCTGCGTCCCATTACGTTTTTGGGCAGCATACCTTTTACTGCTTTTTCGATGATCCGTTCGGGAATTCTCTGCTGTAGCTGATCGAAAGTCTCAGTTTTCATCCCACCTGGTCTACCAGAGTGACGGCGATACAGCTTCTGCTCATTTTTCCTGCCAGTGACAACAACTTTCTCAGCATTAATGACAATTACAAAGTCGCCAGTGTCCATGTTGGGAGTGAAGCTAGGCTTATTCTTACCTCGCAAAATCATGGCTATTTCTGTCGCTAGACGACCGAGACGCTGACCTTCTGCGTCAATCACGTACCATTTGAAGTCTAATGTGTCTGGGGTTGGGAGAGGAGTTTTGTTCATCTTCTGTGATAGTATTTTGTGGATTATTTCAAATAAAAGAATTTACTGAGCTAGATTTAAGGTTGGTTGGGTATCGAACCACAGTGATCGAGCAAAAGGAAACTCAGGATAACCGACTCTCAGTAAACACAAACCCTTCGCAGGGGCAGAATACTTTACTTCTGAACGGCGCTGATTCTGCCAAATCTCAGTAAAGTTTTCGGGCGATCGCTTTCCTACTCCGACCTCTACCAGCATTCCCACCAATAGACGCACCATACCGTATAAAAAACTGTTAGCCTGAATTTCTAAGTAGAGAAAGGCTCCCTGACGATAGCATTTAGCAGCCTGCACATCTACCTGGGAATCTAGACGATCTGACCCAGACCTTTTGAAAGCAGCAAAACTGTGTTCGCCGATTAGGGGATTTAGAGCTTGTTGAATTAACGACTCGTCTAAAAAAGACTGATAATAATGCCAACAAGTTTGGGCTGCAAAAACGTTTGGTTGTTTATCGGTATAAATTGTATAGCGATAGCGTCGCCAAACAGCCGAAAAACGAGCGTGCCAATCATCATTAACTAGAGCAGAAGCCCTTATTAGTATACCCTCTGGCAGTCTCGCGTTAATTATTTTCGCCCATTTATGAGCGGGTATTGGACCAAGGTACTCAAAATGCGCTACTTGAGCAGCAGCGTGAACTCCTGCATCAGTTCTTCCTGCACCATAGATGTTAATCTTATAGCCAGTTACACTAGCGATCGCTATTTCTATGTAGCCCTGAACACTTACCTGGTTTGGTTGCTTTTGCCAGCCATGAAAGCTAGTTCCTAAATATT
>JBCBEA010000766.1:0-2079 GCA_038529195.1 Cyanobacteria bacterium J06600_6 | reverse complement strand
GTATCATTTTCTAGCAAATTATTGCTCAACCAAGGATACTGATGACGAAATTCTCTGGTGCGGAGATTAAGCTGAGTGAGTGGAAGATTGCGATCGCAACACCAGGTTTAGAAGCAGCGGATTTAACGAAGTTAAACCTCGATAACGGTGAAGGTGTTTTGTTAACTCCCGTTTAAAACAGCAATAGTTTGTTTAAAGCAATCTCTATTTCTGGAAAAGTCTATGCCAAATTTGAGAATAGGAATTTTTCTCAGGCTGAGTGTGGACGACCAGTTGTTTATTGACCAAATCGATTACCGCAGGCGCGACTGCCTGCTCCGAAGGCTGCTTCGTGAATACCATTACGGGCATAGGTAATAGATTTCTGTTCTGGATCTTATTTTAAAGTACGGTAGATATCTCGATAATCCAGTAAACATCTTGTGGATAGGGATGACGGGTAAATTAATTCGTATAGGGCGGAGCAACTACTGCGATGTCGGGTTCGGGTTCAGAATTGTCGAGAGTGATAGGATGAGCTTCTCTAACTACAGCTCTATCTTGGACTATTTTTTCCAGATATTTAACTGATATTTAACTACAGAGTAATTAGTGGGCGAATGCATTGGTTCTGCATGTGTGCCAGCCCCTTGGGGACTCATTTCTGTAGTCTCCCTTTCCGATAATTCTACGCGACGATCTGCCAAGACTCCTGATTCTATTAGCTCATGTCAATCGGCGCTCGACCATTCAAAAATAGAAACTATGATTTAAAGCAAAATAGAGACATTTCAATATATTCATATTCTATAGTTTTGCCAATTATGAGAACTATGCCGATACGATCAATACAGGCAATTATTTCAATTTAAGTATTGAATCATCAGTAATGAACAGTAATTGGGAACCTTCACGCATTGAAAATAAAATTGGCATCAATTTTAAATACGATGAAACTCTACGTCTAGCTTTAATTCATCCGTCTTATGCAAAGCTGATTCATGAACCTGAAATTAATAATCAGCGCTTGGCATTGTTAGGAGATTCAGTGCTCAAATTAGTTTTAGCCGACTATATCTACAGTAACTTTTCCCATTTTCAGGTGGGCAAACAAAAAGCGTTAATCAGCAAATTAACAGAATCAGAAAGGCTGACTAAGTTTTGGTACGATTTGCAGCTGGGGGACTTCTATCCCTTTTTGAACCTATCGGAAGAGCGTCATCGTTTACGAGTCAAGCAAAGTAACCCCTTTGAAAAAGCCTGTCGGGCTTTAATTGGCGCCATCTATCTTGATCGCGGTTTTTCTCAAACCCGCAACTGGCTACAAAAACGTCTGATTGTGCCACTGCTCAAGAAGTATTTAAAGCCCGAATTAGATCACTCTCCGACCGATAAACACCTCCAGCTGCTTGGTGATAATTTACTCCAGACAGTGGCGAGTGACTATCTATATCGCCAGATTCATTTAGCTAGTCCGACTACCCTCAAGTCTCTAGCCAAAAAAATTACTTCTAAAGAGAAACAAAGTAAATACCTCCAACTTTCTGAGACTACCTGGACAAAGATGTTTGCCGAACAAAAACCTGCTAAATCCTATAAAGTCTTGTTAGCAGAGATCTATCTCAAACTAAACGCTGAGAATAGTAAGTCTAGCTTCCGCAAAACTAGTGCCTATTTTGCGCAGTCATGCCTAGACGACGATGAGATTATGGCAATGGCGATCGCTCTACTGCTTAAAGACGGTAAACCTCAAAAGTGGATCATTCACAAGGTAATGGACTACCCCAGCAATAAATACAATGAAGGCAGAGAGCGGTATTACGAACTAATTGGCGAATCTAAATAACCACCTCGATTCTCCACCTCTGTATAAAAGCTTAATGCTTATGCTTAAGACAAAAGTCGCTACAGCCAATCGCTTCTTCCGTATTCGCCTGAGCAGGATTGACGGTACACTTGAGACGATAATCTCCCGTAAAATAGCGACACTTTGTACAGGGAATTTGATGCATTCTTTTTGCTTGAGCAATTATATCTAGACAAAAGCTAATTACACTCCAGCTACAAAGACCCAGAATAGAAAAAGCTCCAACTATACGT
>JBCBEA010000765.1:0-2081 GCA_038529195.1 Cyanobacteria bacterium J06600_6 | reverse complement strand
TATTTCTTTTGTCCCAGCGATCGCGACTAAAGCCACCGTTTTTTCATCCCCTGGTTCAAACCGAACCGCTGTCCCTGCGGGAATATCAAGGCGCATCCCTTTAGTTGCCGATCGCTCAAACTGTAGTGCCGAATTGACCTCAAAAAAATGAAAATGAGAGCCAATCTGGATCGGGCGATCTCCTGTATTAGCCACCTCAATTTCGATTGTTTCGCGATCGCTATTTAGCTCAATTGTTCCTGATGGGGTAATTATTTCGCCTGGAATCATTTTTATCGTTGAGAGTGTGTTTGTTTGGAGTTTTTAGTGATTTTGTTCGTAGCTATAAGCTTTTTTATTGATAACTGTTTATTGTATTGGGTTATGAACAGTAACTAACTTTGTGCCGTCAGGAAAAGTTGCTTCCACCTGCACTTCATCAATCATTTCGGCAATGCCGTCCATTACCTCATCTCGACTGAGGACAGTTGTGCCGTAGCTCATTAATTCTGCTACGCTTCTTCCTTCCCTCGCACCTTCAAGGATGGCAGCAGATATATAGCCAACGGCTTCAGGATAATTGAGCTTCAAACCCTTTTCTTTGCGTCTTTCTGCCAGAAGTCCAACGGTGAAAATGGTTAATTTATCTTGCTCTTGAGGAGATAGCTGCATTAACGTTTTGGGGAACTAGAAACTTTAGAAGAAATTGTACTGCTACACTAGCCAATAAATTTTTAATCCTAAGCTTTTAATAATAAATACAGTTTCAATTAACCTACGACCTCCATTGATCTATACCTAACTTAATACAATCCCCTTGAATAACAAACAAATCATAAATATTGTGATCTGGGCTACAAAACTTCGAGGATGATGAAGAGTGAGGCTTTGAGCTGTCTAAATGGATGTATAATTCTGCTGCCAATCTCGATAGAATACATCCACTCATGAGCAAAATAGCTCAAATAGAACGTAGTAATTTTCTCAACTATTACTCCGACTACAACCCCAAGCGATCGTCAGTTTAAAATTATGCACGATGCCATTTCTTTCAATCCAGGATTTGATTCTTTTCAATACAATCCCCATCAAGACGTAGAATTACTCGAACAGTTTGGCTTTGTCCCCGGCTTAAAAGAGTTTTTGGTAATTCGTCAGGTACATGCTCTCGAACACGCTACGGTTTGGATGTTAAGCGCTGCCGTTAACTCAAAGAGATCCAAATTAGTAACGGGGTATCTCTCTGCTGATAATGAAACTATCGGTGGATTGTCTACCGAAAAAGGTTTTTATCTCTATGGCGATATTAATCCTTCAAAATTACGTCAAGCCGTCAACTCAGCCTTGAATCGTTTACAGCAGGGAGAAGGTCATCTGGCGCTACATCCTCGCTGCGGGACGAACTCTTCTGTGGCAGCAATCTTGACTGCAGGTATGGCGATGACTGCTCACCTCAGTTTACCGCGATCGCCTTTCCATCAATTTGTGGGTATGGGGTTAGCTGCCTTGACGGCAAACTATCTTGCCCCCGATATTGGCATCTATGTCCAGAAATACGTGACTACTGCCATTCCCTTTAATTTGAAATTGCAAAAAATTACTAAAATTACTGATAAAGCTGGAAATTCAGGCTATTTTGTTAGGTTGAAGTGGATTGATTGAGCCAAACAAATAAATTATCGATATTTTCCATAAGTTGCAGGCAATATTACAAACTATATAGAGCAGCAACGCGATCGCTCTGTGTTTGATTATTCTCATCCATCTTGCTGACCCCTTTCTGTCAATTTTAATCTTGAGATCGCCTTTCTATTGAATCTCATGTATTAGAAGTGTTTATCAAATCGATTTATGTATCTTGCTGTCTACTAACACTATCAAGCGGTCTTTTACGTTTGATTCTCTTCTCAGTTATTTGCCTTTTTTACTTGGTAGAAAAAGGTAATCTCTTTTAAACTTCAGTTTGCCACATCACTCTCAAAATGAGAGAATAAATTAATAAGTTATTTGAAACATACGACGGTCATGAAAAACCGCAATGCATTTAATTTCAATTCGCAATCTTCGTCGTGATGCGACAAAACATCCTGATGCTGTCTCAT
>JBCBEA010000764.1:0-2083 GCA_038529195.1 Cyanobacteria bacterium J06600_6 | reverse complement strand
ATACGGCATAGCTTACTCCTAGAAATACCGTCGCAATACTAAAGATTATTACGATCGGCTCTATCTCTTCTAACAACAGCGCACAGCGTATTAAGGGAAATACTCCTGCCTTGCTAACAATACCAGAAAGCACCGCCGATACTGGAGTTTCGGACTCGGAATAGGTCAAAGGCAACCATAAGCCAGAAACAAAAACGCCACCCTTAGCCAATAATCCTAAAAATATTAGGGCGATCGCTTCTAGAGGTGAATTGAGCAAACCTTGATAAGCAAAGGAATTATTTGCTTTGTACACCAACACTGCTCCAATTAGATAGAACAGCATGACCGTGTTATTAATAAATAAGTACCGTAACCCAACCCAAATTGTTCTCTCAGAGCGAGAATATGTAATTAGTAGAAATGCAGCAATGCTAATTACCTCTAGGGCAACGTACAGGCTAATAAAATCTGCACAGATAAAAGCAGCATTAACGCTACCATGCAAAATAACTAGCTGCATGTAGAAAAAAGAGTCTTGGTGATTGTCAACGCTCCTAACCGTCTGCCAGCAATAGAAAATAACTGCCGTTGTCACCAGAGCATTAGTCAAGATAAACCAAGCACTCAGGTGATCGACCAGTAAAGTCACGCCAAAATTGTCGAGCAACTGTATTTCGACAGATGAATCAAGCAAAAATATTTTTATGGCATAGCCAGCAGAAAATAAGGCGATCGCTAGTCCAAGCCAGCGATCAAGCTTGGGCAGTAAGTAGATAATAAAACCAGCAAAAAATGAGGCTGCAACCCAGGCGATTGTAATGTTGGTCATGGCGTATTATTTTTCTCGATTACGCTCGTTTCCAAAGTCGGATTATTCTTCGCTAACTTCATCGCGCAAACTAGCATTAAAGCCTGGATCGAAAAACCGATCACAATTGCCGTTAAAATAACCGCTTGAGGGACAGGATCGGCATAGGTTACTGGTTTTGTACTAACTATTGGCGTATACACACCCTCTCTCGATGCTATCAGTACATAGTAGGCAATTACTCCCGTACTCATAATGTCCATCGAAATAATTTTCATGACCAGATTCTTTTTAAAGATGATGCCCAAGAATCCGCATAAGATTGTGGCTAAAATGCAGGCTTCTAACATAAATTTGCTACTAAATTTATTCCTGTAAGTTTTTACTGGACATGACTAAATGTTGCTTTGAAGTAAAAACAGCAGAGGAAAAATCAAAACAATTCTAGTCAAAAATCTTGAGGCAAAACGTAGCGCTTGCTGATTATCTTCTTCTATCGACTTGGACAGCTTTTTAGAAGAAATAGGCAAAGGCACAATCAGCAGTGCTGTAATGGCATAAATGGTAAAAACCAACCAAACTAGGCTGTTATGATCGGATATGTAATTCATAATTATCTAATTAGCAAATAGGTATTCAATGGTCAAAAATTAAACTTCCCAGAGAGAGCATCAAGCTAAGTTTTGTTCAAGATAGATTAGGGAGAATGAATATTAAACTCTGGATTAACCGCCAGATCCGATACAGGCAATTAATTTTTTGCTAGTCAGTCATTTACCGCCCAGAGAAAATAACAGACAATAAATGACTAACAACACGCCAATAATTAGTAGGAGAACTACTTCCTAAGCAACTGTCTGAGGATTAGCTGCATCAGAGTAGTTATTTACCATCGGCGAATCGACATAGTTAACTGCCTGCTCTAAAGCTTTAGTGCGATCGCTAAAAACGTTAATTGCTGGTATCTGTGACATTACACCAAGCTTGCCTAGACGCTTTTCCACCTGTCCACTTACGCCAACTAAGAAAACTTGACGCCCTTTTTCAATAGCTTCGGTGATAGCATTTTCTAAAGCTAAGGAGGAAGTTACGCCTAATATTGGTACTTCTGATAGATCTAGAACTAGGGCTTTATAGTCATTAATCAAGTTGTGTTCGCGAGAAATTGCCTTGGCAACCCCAAAGATCATTGGACCGCTGAGATAGAAGAGTAAAACGCGACCATCCGCTCTTTCTAATAGATCTTTCTCCTCATCACTTAATTCAATTTCTTCGTCATCATAAGTAACTGCC
>JBCBEA010000763.1:0-2094 GCA_038529195.1 Cyanobacteria bacterium J06600_6 | reverse complement strand
CAGGTAATCATTAAAAATAATTAGGCGACCAATTTGAAAGCAATATTAGACAAGCTACTTTTTACGGCTTAGATCGATCAAAGAGGATTCTAAGATGAATCTTAAGAATACATAATTTAGACTGGATATCTTTTCTGGCATTCTTTGTATGTGTTAATGTTGAATAATAATTCTTAAATTAAAACTCAACTACTAGTGAATATTTACAACGAAAGTTGTAAGATAGTAAGCAGAGGAGTCTGGCGTATAGTTTAGCTTCACGAATGAGAGTGAGTGCTCAAAGGTCAGAGGTATAAAAATAGCAAAGTTAAAGATCTCCTGGGGAGCCGTTAGCCAATGGATCGTATAGACAAAATATTAGAAAAACTAAAAGATATAGCTCAAAAGCTGATTGAAATTCTGCTAGGTCCAGAGGTAGAGCCTGAGCAGGAAACAATTCCAATTCCTGTGGATAGTCGTCAGCGTCGTCGCTATCGCTAGCAGGTTGTATTGAGCTTCATTAGTCGTGAGTTACATTGTTTAAGATCAAAATATTAGTTTTGCATGGTCCCAACCTTAACCTTTTGGGAATAAGGGAGCCTGGTATATATGGCTCGGTAACTTTAGCTCAGATCAACGACCAATTGAAGCTTGATGCTACAGAGTTAGGAGTAGAAATAGAGTGCCAACAGTCGAACCATGAAGGTGTGCTGGTAGATGCGATACATGAAGCCAGAGACTCAGGTTCGGGAATTTTAATCAATGCAGGGGCATATACTCACACAAGTGTGGCGATTCGGGATGCTTTGTCTGCTGTCAAGCTGCCTACGGTAGAAGTTCATTTAAGCAATATTTACACTAGAGAAGAGTTTCGCCATCATTCATACATTGCTCCAGTTGCGATTGGGCAAATAAGCGGTTTCGGTTCTGACAGCTATCGTTTGGGCTTACAGGCACTGGTAAACTATCTCAAGCTCTAGAGTAAGCGAAAGACCTTTAAGGTTTAGACAGCATGCTATCTGGGTTTTGAAGGCTTAACCGAGGTTTTTGGGGATTGATCGCCAGGTAATCATTAAAAATAATTAGGCGACCAATTTGAAAGCAATATTAGACAAGCTACTTTTTACGGCTTAGATCGAACTCTTCTAAATAATAGGATTCGTCTACCTCAACCAATCTTTTCTTGCCGTTATCCAATTCTAAAGTTTTGCCAGGATTGGGCGGTTGAGGAGATTCTGGATCGTCTTGGCGAAAATCATCTCCGCCACCATCGTTATTAAAGATAGAAAAGATCCAGGCTACTAATAAACCAAATAAATAAGCGATCGCCAAGAGGCTAAGAAATCTGGTAGCGATTAGAAACATAGTTATTTATAAATGTAGTCTCAGCATTATCTAATAAATTTGACAATTAGCAGTAACAGCCGTGTAGATTGTAGTCTCATAGATTAAAACCAAAGCCAATTACAAAACCTGAATATCGCTAAAGTTTAATCCCGTAGCAGCGTCAATACTAGTAATCAGCTGCTGAGTTTGTGCACCATTACCGTCTAAATCGAAGAATAAATCTCCTGTAATATCATTATAAATAAATCTTTGCTCGGTATCCGTAGCAACAGCGCCAATTACAAAACTGCCTGCAGCTAAAATACCTGAAGACAATTCCCGATCAAACACAGCCGAGACAATCAGAATCTTATCCGTACCAACCTCAAAATCCTCAGTTACATCTCCTCCTTCATTAGGATTGAGATAAATAAAGCGATCGCTGCCCATCCCTCCAGTCAAAGAGTCATTTCCGGCACTACCAACTAGATAGTCGTCACCACCACGACTATTGTCTCATCGTCGTCGTTTCTTCCTGTCAGACTGTTACGGTTATCATCTCCCGCTAGGCGATCATCAAATTCCGAACCAATAACATTTTCAATCATCGATTAGGCAAGCGCTACATCCATAACCATCTTGTCCTAATACTCAATTCTGTTCTGAAACAACACTTTAATGTTGAATAAGTCATAAAGGCGATTTGGTTCGTCGCATATAGTCAGAAGAGTTATAACTATTTTGACTCGATTGACAAAAGTATTCTTTGACGGGAGGAAATGCTTTTGG
>JBCBEA010000762.1:0-2102 GCA_038529195.1 Cyanobacteria bacterium J06600_6 | reverse complement strand
ATTGTCAAAGATAAAGCCTGATTGGTTAAGGCGATCGCCTGGGATATTTGACCCTGCTGTCCATAGTTCTGACCTAAATAACCTAAAGCATAGCTTTCTCCAAAAGGATCTTTGATTTCCTGAGCCTGACGCAGAGTTTGTTGTAAAATTGCCTGTGCTTCAGCGGTTTTATTTAGAGTGGATAAACTCTTGGCATAGTTAATTTGGGCATACACCGTTTGACGACTAGCAGGTAACTGAGGAAGATTTGTGGCAACTTGCTTGATTAGCTCCTCCTTACCTTTAGCTATTTTGGATATTAAAAGTGCAGAAAACCTATCTGCAGCCTGAACTCGACTAGTTTGAGCAAGTCTTTGCCATGATTGAACTCGTCTTTGGGTTTGCTGCTGCCACCAGGCTTCAATTTCAATCAGTAGGGATAAATGATTCAGTTGGGCTTGAATTTTCGGTAATGGTTTTGTCTTTAGAGCAACTGCCTGATAGGTTTTAAATGCTGCTAAGTAGGGAGATAAAGCGCTATTTACTCCTTGGCGATCAATAATTTCGGTAATGCGGTCATAACTCCAGCGATCGCGAACTCGATTTCCCAAAGCTTGCTGTACATTACCCATGGCGAGTAGGGTTGTTGGGAACTCTGGTGAGTTTTGAGTTGCTTGAATACTAAGCTGAAGTATTTTTTGACTTAGACTTAGACGACCCTGTTTATGGAGGATACTGCCTAAACTGCGCAGGCTAATTCCTTGAACTAGAGTAATTCTGGGCTGCTGTGCTAGCTGTTCGATCAACGCTTCTACTTGAGTCTCACTACAGGCTGGATGCTTAACTTCTAAAGCCTTAAGTAAAGTATTGCAGGCACGGGGATATAGTCCCAAATCTTGCAACACCTGAGACTGGTTGATTAGACTTTTGTTCAAGCTTTGGCGATCGCCTTGAGCCTCAAATGCTGCTGCTGCTGACTCCCAAGCTTGGACGGCAGAAGCTAACTGACCACTATGATAAAGCCGTTGAGCCTCCAAAGATAACTCAACTCCATCTGACTGAGAACGTGCGGGAAGATGAACTGCGATCGCTAACCAAGCAGACAGCATAACAGTTAAAACCTGACGCAGCAGCACAAATTTGTTCTTGAGCATTAATCTCTACCTTTGATTTACACAAACCAGAAAGCCGGAACTAAAAAAGATCGTACTGTAGCTGAAAATAGACTCCATCTTCCTGTAGCGAGTCATCTCCATTGCTGCTGTTAATCAACGGAATACCCAGGTCTATCCGCGCCGAAAAACGTTCTGGTGTTTGTAATAGTAAACCGAATCCAGTCCCAATCAACGTTTTAAATTCTGTTGATTCACCATCATTGTTCCAACCAGTGCCAAAATCGATAAATGGTACAAACTGCAGGCTGCCGTTAATCGGCTCTAGCTCAATGATAGGTAGACGTAGCTCCGCCGTCGCCAAAAAGCCACTGTCTGTCAATAAAGCATCTTGCCGATAGCCCCGCACTGTATTTGCTCCCCCCAGACTAAACTGCTCTGTAGAAATTAGCGGATCGCTGGCTAACTGCAGCTCCGAACGCGCTAGCAGTGTTGCACCAAAGTTAGAAGGAGATTGCTCAAGCGATCGCAGATAAGAAAATTGTCCTCGCCAGCTAAAAAATTGACTATCTGGTTCATCATCGCTAACTGTCGCATCCAGAACATCAATCCCTAAATTAAACTGAGAACGGGCAGAAATTACCTGACGACGATTACGCTGTAGCCATTCTTGACTAAAGCTAATTACAGAAGTACGAATTTTTCCATCTTCATCTGCTCCTGGAGCAAGAGCCTGTGGATCGTTCATGATACTGCTATCACTCTCTCTCCTTCCTGCAGTTAAGCTCAAGGCAAACTCTTGCGATATCTCAGGAGTAGCTTTTTGAAACACAGGCTGTCGCCAAGTTAGATCGTAGTTGCGAAACTCAATATCAATGTCTAATGCTTCAAAATTAGACTGAATAATTTGATTTCTGCCCCAGCGCCAATCAAGGCTTAGAGTACCGTCTTGAGCATTCAGGGGCAGGCTGTAGCCACCTTGGTACTGGTTACTGCCGTCGGTATTATCAT
>JBCBEA010000761.1:0-2104 GCA_038529195.1 Cyanobacteria bacterium J06600_6 | reverse complement strand
GGCATAAAAATTGCGATCGCCCACGGGCAAATGCCAGAATCGGAATTGGAGTCCACTATGCTTACCTTTAGCAACGGCGAAGCAGATTTGCTTGTCTGTACTACTATTATTGAGTCTGGTTTAGATATTCCCCGGGTCAACACAATTGTGGTCGAAGATTCCCAAAAATTTGGACTGTCCCAACTCTATCAGCTTCGAGGTCGAGTCGGACGTTCTGGGACTCAAGCCCACGCCTGGCTGCTCTATCCCAGCAAACAAACCCTCTCTGATACCGCTCGCAAAAGACTCCGCGCCCTCCAAGAATTTAGTCAACTGGGTTCGGGCTATCAATTAGCCAGCAGAGATATGGAAATACGTGGTGTGGGCAGCCTGTTAGGTGCAGAACAGTCAGGGCAAATGACCCAAATCGGCTTCGATCTCTATATGGAGATGCTGCAAGAATCGATCCAGGAAATCCAGGGACAGGAAATACCCAAGGTAGAAGATACTCAGGTAGATCTCAAACTTACCTCCTTTATTCCCGCCAACTATATTGCCGATCCTGAACAAAAAATGGATGCCTATCGCGCCTTAGCTACCGCTACCTCCAGAAAAGAACTCGTACAGATCGCAGCGGAGTGGGAAGATCGCTATGGCACAATTCCCAGCGCCACCCAACAGCTAATTCAGGTGATGACCCTGAAACAGATAGCCAAAGCAATCGGCTTCTCTCGTGTTAAACCAGAAGGACAGCAAAATATTGTCTTAGAAACCCCCATGGCTGAACCCGCCTGGAATTTGATGGCGGAGAATCTGCCTAAACATTTGCGATCGCGTTTTGTCTATGCACCAAAGAAAGTCATTGTCCGAGGTTTAGGTGTAGTGAAACCCCAAAAGCAGCTTGAGAATTTGATCGACTGGCTGGGTACAATTCAAAAGGCTTTACCAGAATTAGAATTAGTATAAATCGGCATAATGAGAAAAAAAATATGCAATTAAATGAGCTTTATCAGCAGGACTTAAACCTCTGGCGACAAGAGATTGTAGATGCAATTCAAAATCGGCATTTAGAAAATATGGATTGGGATAATCTTATTGACGAAATCAATGATATGACGGCAAGTGAGAGACGTGCCTTGCGCAGTTATACCAAAAGACTTGTCGAGCATATTCTGAAACTTAAATACTGGAACAATGAAAGAGAATACAATCGACGTGGTTGGGAAAAAGAAGTTGTCAACTTCCGCGAGGAGATTAAGAGTATTTTGTCAGACTCTCCTAGCTTAAATAATTATCTGCAAGAAAATTATCTCGATTGGTATGCAAAATCAGTTAAGGCAATGAAACGAGAATTTCATATTCCTTCAGATAATTTAGTGGACTTAGAAATTATTATGACAGACGAGTATTTTGGATAAAATGCGATCGCGTTTTGTCTATGCGCCGAAGAAAGTAATCGTGCGCGGTTTAGACGCAGTCAAACCCCAAAAGCAGCTTGAGAATTTAATCGACTGGCTGAGTACAATTCACAAGGCTTTACCTGAGTTGGAATTGGTTTAGATTGGGAGTTAGTTTGCCTCATGAAAAGCACAAATAAACTATCATCTAGAATTAAAGACAAAGAAATCAATAAAATAGAGTTTATTGTTTGGACTCAAAATAAAGGCAGTACAAATCACAGATCATGGAAAACACAAAATTAATTTACATTGTAATTTTAGTTAAATTAAACTATGAATCATGATAGTAAAAGAGTATATTCGAGAAGATAAATCTCATCCCTTTCGCGAATGGTTTAATACTCTGGATGCACAAACTGCTGTAAAAGTCGCTGTAGCGACAGCTCGTCTGGAACAGGATCAAACTTCTAGTATTCAATGGTTTGATTGTATTGGTGAATATAAAATTAATTGGGGCAGTGGCTACAAGATTTATTTTGCTAAAGACGGAGAAGAATTAATAATATTATTGTTTGGTGTAACAGATAGAAATAAACAAAAAGAAAATGTAAATAGAGCCATAAAATTATATCAAGAATATAAACACAGAAAAGAATAATAAATTAATACATATGTGCAATACCATAGATCATTACGAAACTATTTCTGCTAGGTATAGAACAGAT
>JBCBEA010000760.1:0-2104 GCA_038529195.1 Cyanobacteria bacterium J06600_6 | reverse complement strand
CCTTTGATTTTGGAATCCATAGGCATTGACTTAAAGTCAAGTCTTGAAATCAAACATAATTGATTAGGCAAATCTCTTTAGAGCTATGAGAATCACTAGCTGATAGCTGTAAAAAAATATACTTTTTCTCTAAGTACAGGACAAAAGTTGAAAAAGGATACAGAAAAAGGGTTTCATGAAAAGCAACTACACTTAACTCATGAAGACCCCATGGATAATGTTAACTTGCTTCGTAAAACCTTAAAACCTCATTTGAAGTGGCATGGAGCAAGATTAAGCTTTCTGGCACTATTTCTCATTGCCTTATTCCGAGTCAAGACGGTAAATTTGGTAGACTTATCGATTGGATTTAAGGGTAAAGCTAAGAAAGAGTCGAGTGCGGGGCTACTGCCCCATCGTCTGCGAAGCAGACTAGAACGCATTCGCGTTCGCAAAGACTACAAAGGTTTTTAAAAGAGTTCGAGCTTGACTATTACAGTATGGCAAAATTGGTAATTGAAATGATGGAAATACCTGAGCCGTGGGTCTTAAGTCTTGACCGCACTGAGTGGAAGTTTGGTCAGAAAGTGTTCAACATTCTCACACTGGGTGTTGTTCATCAAGGAGTAGCTTTTCCTCTGCTGTAGTGGATGCTTGATAAGAAGGGCAATTCCAACACGACTGAGCGGATTGATTTGTTGACAGAATTTATCGAACTGTTTCATGAGCATCAAATTGATTATTTAAGCGCTGACCGTGAGTTTTTGGGTCATGATTGGCTCGAATATTTACTTTCACAACCGATGATGTCATTCCGAATCAGAATCCGAGAAACCGAACTTTTAGGTCTTGGCAAACATCAGCTTTCAACTCGGATTGTTTTCTCCCATCTTCAAATTGGTCAAAAATTATTGTTGAGAAGAAGAATAACTTTATGGGGTCACCAAGTTTACATTGGAGCTTTACGCTTACAGGATAATTCGCTGTTGACCATTATTTCTCCTGTTTATTGTCATAACTTGATTGATGACTATGCTCAACGTTGGGGGATTGAAACTTTGTTCGGCATTTTTAAAAGTCGAGGCTTTAATTTGGAAGACACTCATTTAACTGATTCAGAGCGTTTGAGTCGTTTGTTTGCATTGCTGACGCTCGCCTTATGTTGGGCATATCGAACCGGTCAGTGGTTATCTAAAGCCCAACCCATTTCGATTAAAACACACGGTCGCTTCGCTAAAAGCATTTTCCGTTACGGCTTCGATCATCTACGCTCTATTTTCCTCAATTTAGATGAATCTGAAACTGATTTTCTTCAATCTCTTCAGTTTTTGTCCTGTACTTAGACTTTTTCTAGGTTTCTTACTGAAAGTCGCTTTAGTTTTCCACGGAATCATGTAAATTCGACAGTACAAACTGATGAATGTTGGCGGTTACTGTTTTGAGGATTGCTTGATAATAAAGCAATGTAATACCGTGCCAGCTAAACCTTAAAGCATTCTGTCTCGGTTGTCGCTGATACCAATGCCTGCTTAAGGCTCGTTTTAAAGAGTTTGCATACTCATCTGGATTTGTAACATCGCAAAATATTCCTGCACTGCCGACTAAATAACGACTGATCTCATTGTCTGTAGTCACTATAGGCAAACCACTTGCCATTGCCTCAACATATTTGAGTCCGTAAGGCGCTTGTTCTGCAGCTGAAGTTAAAAGATTAGCGCTACGGTATACCTGAGGCATTTGAGCATAGGCAAAAGACCGAATTTGGCATCGTTCGCGACCTAAAAGGCGATCGCCTAACTGTTGAAAATAATCTCGATCTGCTCCTTCTCCACAAATTAGAAGACTAGCCTGGGGTAGACGAGCAACGGCTTCGATTGCCAGTTCGATTCTTTGGTCGTTGTGACGATCAAGGTTGGCAACCAAAAGAATGCAAGGTTTTGCTAATCCTGTAGTTATGGCTTTACCTTCTGGAGTAAATTCGGTGGGGTCGATGCCAAAAGGAATTGTCTCAACAATTTGATTCGGAGCGATGGTAAGAGCTTGTTTAGCGACGAGGGGATTCAGCGCAATTAAACGGTTAGGTCTAAGATTTAAATTGCGCTTGAGATTCTTTTCTTGGTGCGGT
>JBCBEA010000759.1:0-2106 GCA_038529195.1 Cyanobacteria bacterium J06600_6 | reverse complement strand
AACCTTCTCTGGACTTGTCTCCGTTCCCCGCTTGACAAACAATATACCGCCTTAACTTGTCACCAATGGTCAATGCCTATGGATTCCAAAATCAAAGGTGATACCGTATACAAGCTTCCGCTCACACCCGACATCACCTATGGTATATTAACTTTTTATTATACTTGAGGTCTTTATATTGGCTGACCTCTTTTTTATCATGTAAGTATATTCCCAGATCTTTTCTCAATACTTTTGTTTCGTAATGTTTTCTTTATATTTTCTTCAATCAAGAGTTATTTCCTTTTATTAAGCTGACGCTTTGCTAGTGTAGAGATACTCCAACCAGTTGTGAGAGCCAAATTTCAAAGTCGCGAATGGGATGAGAGCGAACTGCTACAAGAGGATCTACCATCGGCTCGACCAAAATGGTAAACATTCCTAAACGATTGCCAGCTAATACATCCGTGAACAGGCGATCGCCAATCATCGCCACTTTCTCTACGGGTAAGTTCATTTTTGCTGCTGCCTCGCGCAACTTTCGACGGGAAGGTTTTTTCGCCGCAGAAATAAAAGGTAAATCAACAGACTTGGCAATATTGCCAATCCGAGCATGACTAATATTGTTGCTAACTAACCAGATGGGTGTGGTTTTTCTAATCTCGCTAATCCACTGCTGAAGTTCTAGCGTTGTTTCTTTCTGCTTAAAGGGAACAAGAGTTTCATCTACATCTAAAATCAAGCCCGAAATACTATGTTTTTGTATTGTCTCAGGCGTTAAGTCGAAAATTGTACCGCCTAAAACTAAATTTGGCTGTAATAAGCTAACCATGGACATGATATAAAAATGAGTAAAAGGTGAATAATTCTCGAGTGAAAATAATATTAGGGATTTGTAGATAGATATCCTACCCCAAATTCTGAAATTTGGATTAAAGATCAATATCTGAGAAAATAGCATAATTATTTCAAGAAGAATCTATCCGATCAATTAAGTTCTGTATACTGCAAACAACAGATCCTAAAGAAAAGATATATTGTTAAAATAAGTAAAGAAAATTGAAAATTAAAATTAAGCTATAAGAATTATGGGTCGTATTGGCGTTTTGCTGCTCAACTTAGGCGGGCCCGATAAAATCGAAGATGTCCGTCCCTTTTTATATAATTTATTTTCCGATCCTGAAATCATTAGATTGCCTGTTAAAGCATTTCAGAAGCCTTTAGCCTGGTTAATTTCCACTCTTAGAGCAAAGACTTCTCAAGCCAACTATCTGGAAATTGGCGGGGGTTCTCCCCTTAGAGAAATTACAGAAGCTCAAGCCCAAGCTTTGGAAGATAAACTAAAGGAGATGGGGCAAGATGCCAAGATCTACATTGGTATGCGTTACTGGCATCCTTTTACCGAAGAAGCGATCGCCCAGATTAAAAATGATGGAATTAAAGAGGTAGTCATACTGCCCCTATACCCTCAGTTTTCCATTAGCACTAGCGGTTCAAGCTTCCGTGTCCTAGAAGAGATGTGGTCAGAAGATCCAGCCTTAAAAGATGTGGACTACACCTTAGTTCCTTCTTGGTATGACAATCAAGGTTATCTAGAATCAATGGCAGATTTGATTGGTCAAGAGCTAGATAAGTTCCCTAACCCGAATAAAGCACATGTATTTTTTAGTGCTCATGGTGTTCCTGTTAGCTACGTGGAGGAAGCAGGAGACCCCTATAAAGAGCAAATTGAAAAGTGTACTCGTCTGATCATGGAAACCCTTGGTCGTACCAATCACTATACTTTGGCATACCAGAGTAAAGTTGGTCCTGTTGAGTGGCTACAACCCTATACAGATGAAGCTCTAGAAGAGTTAGGAGAAAAAGGAATTAAAGATTTAGCAGTAGTGCCAATTAGTTTCGTTTCCGAACATATTGAAACCCTACAGGAAATAGATATCGAATACCGTGAGGTTGCGGAAGAAGCGGGCATTGAAAATTTCCATCGCGTTCCCGCTTTGAACGTTCATCCAGGATTTATCGATTCTCTAGCTAATATTGTTGTCGATTCCTTAGATGAAAATCCCTATTCTTTTGCTGATGTAACCCATCCCAAGAAGAATATGAAAATGTATCCGCAAGAGAAAT